>MHVX01000030.1 GCA_001823875.1 Candidatus Zambryskibacteria bacterium RIFCSPHIGHO2_12_FULL_43_12b | reverse complement strand
CGATTACTGAATCTGGTTCTGCTACTGGTAACACATTGACGATACACAGCAAGGGACCACAGTTCACACTTGTGTCTAAGTCAATCTCAAAATCCTCAACTCCGAATCAGGCCGCTTCTAGCACAGACTCAAGCCTAGGTACTATCGCTACTTCTACAATGACGGCTTCATTTAGTGTTAAGGTCAAGGCGGTTGGTGGTGATGTAACCTTCGGAGGCGTGGCATCAGCTACTCCTTCATTCGGTTCTTCAACAACCTACTTCCAGGTTTACCAGAACGGAGCAGCATTGGGAGGAAGCTCTCTCTTAGTAGCTTCAAGTACCGCTTACAGCACACCTTCTAGCGGTGTTGTAACAAGCGGTATTGGAACAAACAGCTTCAAGCTGCAGGAGAACAACGAAGTTACTATTGACGTCTCCTTCTTGGCTGAAGGCCGAACAAAAGCTGGTGTACTTGTCACAACAGGTTCATATGCAATTGGCCTAGAGGGTATAACATGGTCGGTTGACGATGGTGCATCTACTGTCACAACCAGCTTCATGGATGGAGATCTTGATTGGAGAACTTCAACGGTAAGCATGCCGTAATCGGCTAGTTTACAGAGATCCCAGACTGACTTCGGTTAAGTTTGGACCTCAAACAAAAACCGCCCTTCGGGGCGGTTTTTGTTTGTCTGTTTTTTAGGTATCATTTATACATGGCAAGTGGCTTAGACAATGACAATGTTTTTCTCGCCGGTCTTATCGGCCTAGTCATTTTCGCGGTACTTGGCGCTTTGGGGGGTGATATGGGAGATGGTGGAAGCGATAGCGCAAGGAGAAGCGGCTCCCAGAATAATTTGGTTGAGAGTAAAGCTTCTCAAAGTGCAATTCAGAGCAATTACTTGGAATCTCCTTGGAAGGATAAGGTAACCATTTCTAAAGGATCTGCCTCATCCGAATATCAGCCTTACAAGGAATACATCATTCTCCAGCCTCGCTCACTTAAAAATGGCGAGACGATAAATATTTCCGGTTGGAGCCTTGTAAATGGAGCAGGCGCAAGGCTCTATCAATTGAATGACACCTTGGTAAGTGGAGTGTCTGGTAGAGCATATATTCCCCAAGGGACAAGAGTGTTTCTCACGACGGGACAAAATTTTCTTTCTCCTATCACGCTTGGCGCGGGGTACAGAGCTATAGTCGTAACAGGAGATGTGCCAAACAAATCGCCTTTTGCCGTAACGAGTTTTCAAGTCAACAAATGCAGTGGCTACATTGAAAAGATGGATGACTATCATTTTTTCCCATCTGTTTCTACATCAAGCTGCCCCGATCCCTCAAATGAAGAAGGTGTAGAAAGACTGGAAAATAGCTGTTATAAATTTGTAAACTCTCTCCAGCGTTGCCATACTCCGGAATTTCCCGAGCGTACTCTAGTAAAAGGCAACTGGGAGACAGGCTATGTGGATGGGGTAGGAGGGCTATCCAATCAGTGTAAAACCTTCATTAAAACGCATTATTCGTATGGCTCATGTGTAGCTCTCCATGGCGCTGACGATGATTTCTTCAAAAAAGAGTGGAGAATATTTCTTAATCAACCTTGGGAAATGTACGCAAAAGAGCGCGAGACAATCACCCTTTTGGACGCCCAAGGTCGCCTAGTGGACACACTGGAATATTAAACATTGTCTTTGGTTAAAGTTGGCGTATTATATGGGTATGTCAAAGTATTTTGATAATACATTTTTCAAGTTTCTATTCGGTTTCCTTGTCATTCTCGCCTTGAGTTTCCTCTTTTTATACGTAACGGATCGTCTGGACAAAAACCGCCTCCCAGACGGCACATCTACCTATGTCGAAGCAAGCGTGGAGTAGTCTGCTACTTTTCTTGTTATTTTCTGTGCCTTCGGCACTGTATGCCCAAGTCATTATTTCGGAGATCATGTATGATCTCGCGGGCACTGACTCAAATGAATGGATTGAAGTGCAGAATACCAGTGCGCAATCAATAGATCTTTCTACTTGGAAATTTTTTGAAGGAAACTCCAATCATGGTCTAACCGCCTATCAAGGAGATCCAAATATTCCAGCAAATGGGTTCGCAATAATTGCCCATGACCCTACAGCTTTCAAATCTGAATTTGCAGCTTTTACAGGTGTAATTTTTGATAGCTCATTTAGCCTTTCAAACACAACAGGTGAGACGCTTATTATTCGTGATGGGACGCTTTCAGACATTGATTCAGTCTCGTATACTCCTGACAAAGGTGGAAATGGGGATGGAAATTCTCTTCAAAAAATTGGTAGTGATTGGGACGCGAGTCTGCCAACGCCGGGGGCTAGTAACAGTTCTAACACCGCTGTTTCTCAAGAAAACTCACAGGCTAACAGCCAGACAACACAGACGAACTCAAATTCGGTTTCGACATATACCAGCTCTGCCACCGAATTTACCAGCTCAACTAAACAAAACACTTTCTCAGTATCAATTGGAAAAGACAGACTTGCCGCAGTGAGTAATCCGGTTGAGTTTAAGGCTGAGGTAAAAAATGCGGATGGGTATTCTGGTAGGACGGCGTCATTTATGTGGACGCTTGGCGATGGGTCAATGAAGAGTGGTCAAGCAGTCACATACAACTACAGGTATCCAGGAGATTATATTGTAGTGTTGAACGCTTCTCGCGCTGGTGAAGATGTCGTAGCGAGAGTGCACGTTAAGGTTGTAGACCCAAATATTGCAGCAAGCGCTCAATCAGATGGGTCAGTGAAAGTAGAGAATTTCGCTAAGGATGATATAAATCTGTCAGAATGGCGAATTGAGTCGTTTGGCAAGTATTTCGTATTTCCAAAGGATACAATAGTAAAGGGACAATCTTCCATCACTATCCCAGGTGATGTCGCTGGTCTGACCATCAATCCCTTAATTCCTCTTCAAATCCGAAATCCGATGGGGCTACTCTACACACCTAAACAGTTTGCAGTACATACAGAGCAGAGCGTTGAATCCACGGCTATCAATCAAAAGAAAGTCGTTATAACACCTGCATTTACGGAAGACAATGAGGTTTCGGCCGAAATATTTGTATCTGCGGGGACAGACACGCCAGATAAAATGACTAATTCAGAAGCAAGTATCTCTCAAATCGTAGAGTCAAACCAAAATGTCGCCGCAGTAAGCAGTGTGGTGACAATTGATAAACCAAAAGGATTTTGGAGAACAATTAAAGATTTTTTTACAAAATTTTTAAAAAAATGAAACAGAGTGTAACCATCATCTTCAGCTTGCTGTTTTTATTCCCAAATCTAGTCGGGGCACAGACTCAAGCACCGGTAAATGTGGTTGCTGATACGGTATGGAATCTTGCCGGTAGCCCATATGTAATCAGTGGCGGTATGACAGTTCAGCCAAGTGTCACTTTGACCATAGAGGAAGGCGTAGTGATAAAATTTGACATTGGCGGATACATGTTGGTGCATGGTAGTGTGATTGCTCACGGTGGTGACAACAAAATTCACTTTACCTCAATAAGAGATGATTCGGTTGTGGGTGATACTAATGGAGACGGTAGCAATACCACTCCGGCAATGGGAGATTGGATACAAATCGCACTTTCTTCAAGCGGAGCCTTTGATGTGTCAAATTCAGAAATCAAGTATGGAGGTCGAGCGTGGAATCAGGTAACAACGATTTACCCGGCGGTTGTAAACAGTGGTGGACTTGTAAGTATGGCTGACACCATTCTCAGTGAAAATCGAGAAGGAATCTATGTTAGCGAAGGGACGACGACAATCACTAATTCAACCATCTCTGATAATCAATCAATAGGGATTAACTACCTTCAGGGTGTTTTTAACATTAGTACTAGCTCAATCATGCATAATGGTTGGGGAGTTAAGACTTCTGTCGCTTCTCCAACATTGATTATGGAGAATTTATGGTGGGGGGATCAGTCTGGTCCTTACCACGCCACAAACCCAGACGGACTCGGCGATCAGATTGTCGGAAATGTGGATTTTACGCCATGGCTGGGTATGCCACCCGGTTCTGCCAAGACGATTGACCCTGTAATTATTGTTCCGGGGATGATGGGGTCTGCGTTTAAAAGTGGGGAGTGGATGATAGATCCGATTTTTCATGTGTATGACAATTTGATTGAGACACTGGAAGCCAATGGTTATGTAAAAGGAACGAATTTATTTCCTTGGGGATATGACTGGAGAGAATCAAATATTGAAACAGCTCAACTGCTAAAACAAAAGATTGATGATGTAAAAACTGTTTGTAACTGCACACAAGTAGATATAGTTGCTCACTCAATGGGCGGTCTTGTGGCTCGCGCATACGCACAATCTGGGGAATATGGAAATGATATTGATCAGTTAATTTTTCTAGGGACACCACATAAGGGAGCACCAAATGATTATCTTATGTGGGAAGCCGGAGAGTTTTCTCCCGGACCGTTGACGTTATTTCTTAAATCCCATTTTTTAAAAGAGACAAAGAGAAATGGTTATGACAATTTATTTGATTATCTACACGGTTGGCCAATCATCTCCGTTGAGGAGCTTCTTCCAATCTATGATTATTTAAAAGACGCTACGACAACAAATTTGCTAACTTATCCGACTGGCTATCCTGAAAATAGTTTTCTCGTAGATCTGAATCAAGGACTAATAGCTTTCTTGGCTTCTGATATAGATATTACTAATGTTGTGGGTAACGATGGAAATAATACAATTTCTACAATACGCGTTATAGATTCTAATTCTCTTCCATTATGGGAACACGGCTATCCGGAAGGTTACAACAATAGCTCCGGGGATAAAGGGTTAGAAGTGGGGATTGGAGATGGTACTGTGCCAGAGTATAGCTCAAAGTTCGGCACTTTAAATGATTTAGAAATCACTTCTAGCCATATTTATCTGCCTACAGAGGCAGAAGAGGAAATATATGCCGAAATACATGGAGGTAATATCGGCACCACAATAAAGAGATCAATTCCTGTGAGAATGCTTTTTGCAAAGATATTTTCACCTGCAGATTTTGTAATGACTGCTCCAGATGGCAAAAAAGTAGGAAAGGATTTTGCCACGGGGCAAGAGGTCAATGAAATTGAAGGGGCTTTCTATTCTGGCTTTGCTGAAGACGATGAATATGTGACAATCCCTGACCCTCTGGATGGTGAGTATAGTGTGCAATTACAGGGCACAGGGAGTGGAGGAAATTATAGTTTTGAAACAAGCTACATTGAGGATGATACTTTGGTCACAACGGAAGTGGTAGGCATAACTCTGCCCAACCAGATTACAGATCTAAAAGTAAATGTAGACAGTGAAAATCCTCAACAAATAGAATCTGAGAGAGAAGTTACCTTAGATGTATTGATAAATGATATAAAAGGAGCATATGATCTAGGGTGGATAAGAGACAGAAAGGTTAGAGATGGACTGATCAAACAGGCAAAACTAATTATAAAATTTGAAAAAAAGAGAAACGGTAAGTATGAGAAAAAAGTAGATAGAATTCTCATCAAACTAGTTGAGAAAGAATTGGACGTACTGCTGAAGAAGGGTAAAATAAACCGACAAGCATTCGATTTGTTAAAACTTGATTTAAGTTGGATTATTAATAATAATTGAATATGAAAAGAAACATTTCTCTTACATTGTCATCAATTGTTATCTCAGGATTTGTTGCCTCTTTGTTCGGGGGGGTAATTAGTCAAAAAATGTTTGGTCCATCTGGTTTTGAAGGTTTTTTCGTCCCACAGGAAATTATTAATTTTGTTAATAGCTTTCCATTTGTGTATATTCTTCTATCTACCATATTATTCTTAATATTTGGAAGAGACAGAAAATGGATTTGGTTAGGATTTATTTCCATATTGCCTGTTGTAGTAGTTTTCATATACATTCGTGCGGGTATAGCTTTTTGGCTCTGGTTTGGGGCATTCTTTGTTTCGGGAATAATACTCGTGCAAATAATCAATTTTTTAAGCCGCAAAAATAAAGATAAGGGGGTCTCTCAATCTACCTCGTAACCGTCTCTTTTTTCAACAAATTCTATTCTAATGTTCTTGAGAACATTAGAATAGAATTTAAGGGGGAGAAGGGAGTTGACCAAGCTTTTTATGTGACTATGATGGGAGCAGATTGATTGTTTACTGCATTCTTGCGCGGAGGGACTATGGGCTTCTCAAGTGGGAGATCGAGTCGTTTTCGAAGGGAGCAAGCGCTGCAGGGACGCAAGTGGATGCTGGTTCGCAGAGTGCGTCTATACTTCAATCACCAGTCACGGGAATTCTTTGAAGTAGTAGACACACTCGATAGGCCTGAGATTGGTCCGATCGTTCCTCCTGGGTTTGTTCTGATTGGGAAGGCACAGAGCTCGTTTGAGCTTGTGGTTATGCGGAAGCTCCGCTGGCTGAGATGGAAGGCAAAGCACACGCCACAGTCCAAGAACATGCTGGACAAAGGCGTGGACATGGACAAGCTCGGAGAACCGGTAGTTGAGTATGAATAGCCACTTCTCGCGCAAGTGAGATGTGGCTATTTTTGTTGTAAAAGATAATTATGTGAGTATAGTGTACGTTGGACTTTTACAGAGAGGTACTCATGAGAGATCAGGAAGCACTTGAGTATCGGAGGCAGAAAAAGAAGGTTCTGTATCGCCCAGCGAATCAAGGTGGTAAGGGCGAAGAGGTGACAATAATACATGCAAGCATCGGCACGGGTACGTCGGTGAAGATTCAGTTCTCGGATGGTCGGACTGCGTGGATTAGCGCAAGTGAAATCCATGATGTAAGGAGGGTGTGGTAAGTATCGCCGCGACACTTGTCGCGGCGAATTCATTGACAAAATCCTTCCCTCGCATATTCTCTAACAAGACTATTTGAGGAGGTTTCATGGATAAAAGGCAGCTGAAGAAAATTATCGAAGCAAATGCTGATCTAGCTGTCGATATTCTTCTTGAAACACCATTTTGGCCAAAGAGCTTAAATGACAGGACCTTGTACAGACGTAGAAGCGATGATACTGATGGCGCTGATGATGCTATTAGTGTCACCTTTTCTTCAGATGGAGATGGATGGATTGAAGTAGAATCCAGCTATGATCCCGAAAGCACGAATATTAGTTTGTCCCAGCGATTCAGAATGCCGCTTTGGGGTGGCGGAAGAAGTCCTCATGTAAGAAATGCACTTTTAATACTCGCTGTGGCAATTTCACTTGATAACAAAGAATTGCCTGATCCAGTCAAGAAACCGCCAGAATGATCTGGCGGTTTGACTTTTCTACAAATAAAAGTAGACTTATTTCTCATAAGGCTAAAGACAGCCCCGACGTTTCAGTCGGGGTCCCGACCACAAAGTGCGTCGGGACAGGAAACCGAAAGGTTTTAATACTCCGCGAGGACCCTGCCGAAGCGAACACTAAATACTGTTCAATTCCATGATGCCTTAACAGGTCGTTTTTTTATTAGAAAAAATAGTACAAGACATGCCTATAACAAGGAAAAAGAAAGAAGAAATTCTTTCAAAGGTAGAAGGCGCTCTTAAAGATGCCAAATCGCTCGTCTTCGTAAATTTCCACGGTCTTACTGTGGCAGTTGCAAATGAGATGCGAAGGGCACTCAAAGGCGCTGGAGTGAAGTACTTTGTAGCCAAGAAAAATCTTGTAAAGCGCGCACTCGATGGTGTGAAATTTGAAGGCTCTGTCCCAGAATTTCCAGGAGAACTCGCTATTGCGTGGGGAGATGACTTGGTCGCCCCAGCGAGAGAAGTGTACGTCTTCCAAAAGAAAAGCCTTGAGAACTTAAAGATTCTTGGTGGAATCTTTGAAGGAAGATATATGGATCAGGGGGCTATGATGGAGATTGCCACTATCCCGGCTCTTCCTGTCCTACATGGCAAGTTTGTAAACATCATTAACTCGCCAATACAGAGGTTTGTGATTGCGCTTGGAGAGATCGCAAAGACAAAGAATTAATTACTTAATCATTAAATTACTATGTCAGAAGATAATGTAAAAGCAGAGGAAGTAAGCGTTCCTGCTAAATTCGAAAAGATTGTAAAAGAGATTGAGACAATGTCAGTGCTTGATCTCAATGAGCTTGTAAAAGTTTTTGAGAACAAGTTTGGCGTATCTGCCACTGCTGTGGCAGTCGCTGGTCCTGCCACAGCAGGTCCTGCTGAAGAGGCCAAAGATACTGCAAACGTAGAGCTTACAGACGGGGGAGCAAATAAGATTGCTGTTATCAAAGCGGTAAAAGAAGCCCTAGGACTCGGACTTAAAGAAGCAAAGGATCTTGTGGACGGAGCGCCTTCAATGCTCAAGACTGATATGAAGAAGGCAGAAGCGGATGAACTTAAGAAAAAGCTTGAGGAAGCTGGAGGAAAAGTCACATTAAAATAAGCGGAGCTTATTTTATAGACTTTTCGGCCGGAGCACACGAAATCTGATTGCAACAGCAATCAGGTGCGAGGCGGGGTCGCGGAATCTTGTGAGTGACGACGAGCAAGATATCCGTGGCAAAGTAACATTAAAATAAACGCAGAAAATTGCAGACTGAACGCGGAAAAACCAAAACTGCCCCATAGGGGCAGTTTTGGTTTTAGAAAAACAGCGCTCGCGGGTGCGAGCGCCGGTGTTATAATGCCTGTTCCAATCTCCTTAGGAACTTTCTCTTTTGCTTTGCGCTTAGTTCTCCAAGTGTGTCTGCGTGTGCCATGTCAGGAGGAACTAACATTGCAATCGGTGAATTGTTCTTGTAGATAATGAACCTATCGCCACTTAACGCGATGCGGGCGAGGAGTATAGCGAGTTTTACTCTGAGGTCGGTAGCAGAAATCCTGGTCGGCTCTGGCATGATGACTCCTTGAGGATGGTTTCTTCGCCAAAACTAGCACTCAATTAGAGGGGTGTCAACGCTTGCCAAAGCTAGTTCATGAAGTGGTAGAATAAGGGGGAATAGTTCATCCCGTTAGGAATAGGAAGCTTTAGACTTCCGACGGTAAGCTAACGGCTGTGAGTAGAATGGTGAACGTAACCTAACTTTATTTAAAAAACTTTATCAACTTATCTGATTTCTAACGGGATGGAAACTTTATCAAAACTCTTCGGATCGGCTGCAAAGGTGAAGATTGTGAAGCTCTTTATATTCAATCCAGAGACTGCCTTTGATATAGACACTATATCTGAGAGGATAAAAGAGTCGTCTTCTAAGGTGCGCGCGGAAATGGGCAATTTAGAAAAAATGAGATTAATAAAGCGCAAGGTCTTCTCTAAGACTGTGAAGCGCAAGAGACGTACCGGCGCGGTATCAAAGAAGGTAAAAGCACGTGGGTGGATACTAAATGACGGTTTCCAGTATCTTGCGCCACTCCAGATTTTTCTTGTTGGAATGAATCATTTGAGCCCTAAGGATATCCTTCGCAAACTTTCAAAGGCTGGCACAATAAAGCTGGTAATCGTGGCAGGAGTGTTTATTCAGAACCTGGAGAGCAGAGTTGATTTGCTAGTAGTGGGGGATCATATTAAAAGACATAACGTAGAGAGCTCTATTAAGGCAATTGAAGCTGAACTTGGCAGAGAGTTGAGATACGCAGTCTTTGAAACTGCCGATTTTATGTATCGCCTTGGTATGTACGACAAGCTGGTGAGGGATATCCTAGATTACCCGCATGAAAAAGTGGTAAATAAGCTAAATATATAGGGATTTCCGATATCCACACTACCGCTTTTTTGCCCTATAGGGGTGATATAATGTCTTATAGAGCACTTTTTACCATTAGGTTATAAAGTAAGCTTTATTAATTAGTAAGGCGTACATAGTTACGCATCCTTGGCCGAAGGGTTAAGGTAAGTAAATATCATGATTATCAATACATGGGGCTCTGCGCTCCAAGCATCGTTCCAGAATCTCTGGATGGGTATCGTTAGCTATTTGCCAAACATTGTTGTAGCTGTAATCATCTTTATTTTAGGATGGATTGTCGGCTCAATAGTCGGTCGTGGAATTCACCAGCTCTTTAAGTCTATAAGAGTTGATGAAGCATTAAAGAAAACTGGCGCTGATGAAATGATGCAGAAGGGAGGGATGAACCTCAATTCTGGAGCATTTGTCGGAGGTTTGGTAAAGTGGTTTATCATCCTCGTATTCTTGGTTGCGGCATTTGATGTCCTCAACCTTACCGAGGTAAACCTATTCCTTCGTGGAGTGGTGCTTGAATACCTTCCTAAGGTGATTGTCGCAGTACTCGTATTATTGGTGGCTGGTGTGCTTGGGGATGCTGTGCAGAGAGTTGTTTCTAGCTCTGCCCGCGCCGCAGACATTCGCTCAGCTGGTATGCTCGGTGCAATCGCACGATGGTCAATCTGGATCTTCGCATTCCTGATTGCCCTTGCTCAGCTTGGTATTGCCGCTCCTTTCTTCCAGACTCTATTCACAGGATTTGTTATCGCTCTCTCTCTTGCCATTGGACTCTCATTTGGTCTTGGTGGACAGGATGTCGCTTCTGACTTCCTCAAGAAGATGCGAAGCGAGATGAACGAACACAGGGGCTAAATATCTTTAGCTTCTAGAACCAAAAAACCCGCTTCGGCGGGTTTTTTGGCGGCATAAACCCTTTTAATGCCCTAATATTTGGACTTCCACAGTCTCATCTGGGAGCTTGTTGACAGAGAAAATGCTATGCGTATACTATACCTCTACTATATGTTAAACGAAATCCATTTCTCAAAGCGGAATAGGTAACCCGAGGATTTCGTGTTGCCAAGCGCCGCTCTAGAGAGAGCGGCGCTTTTGTTTCATATAGAGTTCTTTGACAACTGAATGCTTGTCACATCTGCGTTTCTTTCGCTTACAGGCGAAGGGGTCTTCGTGGATGGAGATAAGGAAAAAGTCTCGCAGAATTTATTTTGCGAGCAAGCAAAGCAAACAACAAAAGTTTCATGTTTTTGATTGTAGGAAACATGAAACACAACTGTTTTTATGATGGATTTCATAAAACAGGACAAAGTAAATTTGTTCAAATTTTTCATGCGGATAATTTGAACAAATATGCCCGCCGAAAATTTTGCGCCTGCCGAAAATTCCATTGGAATTTAGGCAGACAAGCAAGATTTAAGCGAGCAAGCGGTTTTTACATTTCCTAATGGGAATGTAAGGGCGTATGGTGGATGCCTTGGCTCTGAAAAGCGATGAAGGACGTAGCATGGCTGCGATAAGCTTCGGGGAGGTGCCTAGCAACCTTTGATCCGGAGGTGTCCGAATGGGGAAACCTCTCTGCCACTGGCAGAGATTCCGAACTAGACGTCGGAATGCTAACCTAGGGAAGTAAAACATTTCATTACCTAGAGGAAAAGAAAACAAAAAGTATTTCCTAAGTAGCGGCGAGCGAAAAGGAAGAAGCCCAAACCTAGCACCATTTTCACTCGATCA
>MHVX01000029.1:66189-66724 GCA_001823875.1 Candidatus Zambryskibacteria bacterium RIFCSPHIGHO2_12_FULL_43_12b | reverse complement strand
CCACTGATGGAGATCTCCATGTCATCCGGGATAATCTCCACGCCGTTATCGGCGTAAAAGACCATTTTTGACTCAACCCAATTCCCCAGACTGACACTGGTAACGCTCGGTGTGAAGGGAGCGAACACTACAGTGCTCTTCTCGATCTCTTCATTCGGAGCTGTGGTGTACACATCCACGCAGGCCGTGAGTACGAGCGAGAAGCCGAGTACGAGCATGCTGATGAAGCGCATTTCTCCTCCAGTGGGTGGCAGAACGGTGAATACTTCAGAGTTGTACTACTCATACAACTATATCACCTTTTGGAATTTGTGTCAATAATTATTTAAGCATTATAATTAGCCATGAAATCTTCCTTCATATCCTGGAAATTTCCTTTTAGGACAGCTCCTCTCATTTCTGTAACTAAGCTATTAATAAAAAATAAGTTGTGAATTGTCGCTAAAGTGCCAGCAAGCATCTCCTTTCCCTTAAATAAATGTGAAAGATAGCTTCGTGAGAAATTTTTACATGTATAGCACTCGCACTCACTCTC
>MHVX01000029.1:17101-66165 GCA_001823875.1 Candidatus Zambryskibacteria bacterium RIFCSPHIGHO2_12_FULL_43_12b | reverse complement strand
TTGAGCGTTTGTTATATTTATCTTTCCATTTGCAGTATAGAGTGTTCCGTTTCTTGCGTTGCGAGTGGGGGCAACGCAGTCAAATAAATCTACCCCGTTCTCCACTCCCATAAATAAATCCTCTGGCTCTCCAATTCCTAGAAGATGCCTGGGCTTTTCCTCTGGCAAAACTTCATTTACCCATTTAACCGCAGTAGACATATCTTCCTTAGCAAAAGATCCTCCAATTCCAAAACCATCAAATTCGTATCCATCCGGTGTAGACATTTCTGCAAGTGCCTTTGCAGAATTTTTCCTTAAGTCCTCATGCCTTCCACCTTGGACTATACCAAAAAGTAATTGACCATTTGGCTTGCTTGCACTGTTTTGATGATAATCCAAACATCGGCGAGCCCAACGATGAGTCCGATTGAGTGAGTCTTCTTGATATCTTCTATCTTCCGCAGGGGACGTACATTCGTCAAAAGCAAAAATGATGTCGGCGCCAAGATTGTGCTGGATCTCAATAGATTTCTCCGGAGTAATGTAATGAATTGAGCCGTCCAAATGGGACTTGAAAGAGACTCCGTCCTCCCCCACTTTTGCCAAGCGGGGCAAATTACTATCATCTGCTCTCTCTGGGATTAAGAGTGAGGGATCGGTGATAGCAACCACCTTTGAAAGTTCCTTGCCATAAGCGGCGCCTAAAGAAAACACTTGAAAACCTCCTGAGTCGGTCATGGTTGGACCGCTCCAATTCATAAATTTGTGCAAGCCTCCCGCCTCCTTTACAAGCACATCACTTGGCTGTAAATACAAATGATAAGTATTGGCAAGCACCACCTGCGCGCCCGTTAAAGCGATTTGCTCGGGAGTAAGAGCTTTGACTGAAGCCTTAGTACCCACAGGGACAAAAGTAGGTGTTAAAATGTCTCCGTGGCCCGTGTGCAAGATCCCAGCGCGACCGAGAGCCCCTTCTAACTTTTTAGTAATTTCATAAGCGCTTTTTTTCATTTGAACAATATACATATATTCTGAATAAAAGTCACAAACAAACCCCCGCACCACATCCGTGGTGCGGGGGTTTGTTTTAAATTTAATTATTCCACCTTCAGCAACTCAATTTCAAACACTAGAGTTGAATTTGCAGGAATTGGTCCTCTCGGCTCACTACCGTACCCAAGAAATGGAGGAACAACTATAATCCTTCTTCCTCCAACTTTCATTCCAACTACCCCTTGGTCCCACCCCTTTATGACTTCACCCGCCCCAAGTGTAAATTGGAAAGGCACGCCTCTATCTAATGAGCTATCAAATTTTTGTCCATTTTCAAATACACCTACATAATGCACAGAAACCCTTGATCCAGTAGTCGCGACTGCGCCTGTACCCACAATTCTGTCTTCATAAACAACCTCCGTCGCTATTCTTGAATTATTGCTCATTTCTGTGCCTGTTGCTGAATTTTTAAACATGCTCATTGCTTTCCCGCCATACAGGAAAAAGCCAACTACTAAAATCCCCGCCGCTACTGCAATCCATTGATTTCTAGTCATCTGATTTACTTGCTATAGATTACTAATGTTACCTGAAGTTATTATATCCTCTGTCTGGGCAGGAAACAACAATTCAAACCTGCTACAATAGACACATATGGACGAGAGAAAGAGAGTCAACCTTCCTGACAAAAATCTGGATAGAGACCCAATTACCCTTGCTGAGATGCAAAGGGCTACTCAAGAACGTGTATATGAGATCTCAAGGGAATTTACGCAAGGTTTCAAATTCCTAAGCGGTTATCCACAATCTGTCACTTTTTTTGGCTCAGCGCGCTTTACTGAGGAGAATCCTTACTACAAAAAAGCCAGAGCTCTGGCCGGCAAAATTGTTAAGGAGCTGGACTATTCAATCGTAACAGGTGGAGGTCCGGGAATTATGGAGGCTGCAAGTCGCGGCGCGCAGGAGTCCGGCGGAAACTCTGTGGGGTTAACTATTCGATTGCCCAGAGAGCAGGTCATGAATAATTATCTTACTAGCCATGTTGATTTTTATTATTTCTTTAGCAGAAAAGTGTGTCTTGCGTTTTCTTCTGAAGCGTTCGTATTCTTTCCAGGAGGGTACGGAACCTTAGACGAATTTTTTGAACTGGTGACTCTCCTTCAGACAAGAAAAATTCCCAGAGTGCCTGTGATTTTAGTCGGTTCAGAGTATTGGAACGAGATAAAAGACTTTCTTGTCAAGAGTCTGAGAGCCAGAGGAACAATTGATAATGATGACTTGGAGTTATTTAGCATCATTGATGATGATGATGAAATTATAAGAACAATCAGAACTTCCCCTGTTAGGGAATATCTTCCGTATAACGGCCTCAAGGTAAATCCTATAGAATAGCTCTTTCATATGAATTCACCATTAAGCCATAAACACTGTGTTCCCTGTGAAGCGGGCGTGCCACCTCTCACGAAACCTCAAAATCTTGAATACCTTAAAAGGATCAATGAGTGGCAACTTATTGAGGACAAATCAATTGGGAAAATACTTCTGTTTAAGAATTTTAAAGAAGCAATCATCTTTATAAATAAAGTCGCAGAAATTGCCGAAGCAGAAGGACACCATCCAGATATCCTTCTTTTTGGATGGAATAAAGTTAAATTAACGCTTTCTACGCATGCAATAAAAGGGCTTTCAGATAATGATTTTATCCTAGCCGCTAAGATAGATGAGATTCGCTCCATCTAGTAACAATGAATAAAATTGAATGGCAAGTAAAATTGCTAAAATGCAGTTAGCGCTATTGGATCTGTCCAAATAATCTTGCTTGACTGAGTAAAGATATAAAAACTATCCCCATCACTTTCGTGATGGGGATAAAGGGTGGGTGCGGTTCGTGCCTGCTTCTCACTTCCGCTGGCTAGCGGTCATTCCCTCTCCGCAGAGGTCGATCGCCCCTGGTTCAACTTCTTTGGCGCTTGCGGCTACCTAGAAGCCCGGTCGAGGGCAGATTGGCAAAGGTGTCACGGTCCACCACAACACTCCCCGCACCAAATTCAGAATCTATCTTCATGCTACTCTCATCCATTCGAGTGTCAAGACACACTTAATTTGAAGACGTTGAAGCGTCAATCCCAGTGCGAAGCCAGTTTACCGCTTGCTCTTTGGTATCAAAAGCTTGCAAATTATTTCTGCCGGAGAGAGCTATGACCACATCTTCCGCCATTGTGATTGACTTGCTCCCGCCAAATGTGGCTGTACGCAAAACGTAAGGTTCATTTTCTTTCATGAGTCCTGCTAGAGTCAGAAGAACATCGGGGTGGTATGTCTTGAGCTCTTTAATATCCACAAGACAGAGCACTTGCTCCCCTTTTTTATCGTAAAGATCTTTAATCACTTTCTTCACATCGGTCATCCATAGCTCAATTTTTTCCTTTGCCTCGCTATTTAAATCACCGCCGATCGTAAGATGAGCAATGTCTCCGGCCCCTACAGATACGCCGAGTTTTACTTCATTTATCATACAAACATTATAACAACAAAAAAGCCGCAAAGTGTATCACTACACTCTGCGGCTTCACTTCACAAAAAAGGACTGTGCCTATTTCTCATCTCCCCTGACTGCGTCCTGAGGAGTGCGATATAAGGCGTCTGTCACTTCAAGAACTAACTCATTGAATCTGCCTTCCCGCATGGTATCGCGATTGCGACCAAAGGTTGGCAGATCCACCGGTATATGCTCCACAATCCTGCCTGGACTGGGAGCCATGATGTAGATGTCGTCTCCGAGAAACACGGCCTGAATTGGATCGTGCGTCACGAAGATAATCGTGGGTTGATATTCTTCCCACAGCTTCGTTAGAAGCTCCATCATGTGATACCTTGTAACGACATCTAAACCAGAGAAGGGCTCGTCCATGAGAATGATGTCCGGTTGGAACACCAAACTTCTGGCAATTGCCACTCTCTGAAGCTGGCCACCAGACAAAAGTGGATGCTGGGCGTACTTACTCTCGTGCCCAAGCAAACCAACTCTGTCAATCATGGCCATCGCGAGCTCCTTGGCCTCCTTCTGAGGGACTCCACGGAGTTCAAGCGGTAGCATGACATTTCCAAGCACTGTCCTCCACTCGAGTGACGAATACTTCTGAAACACCATGCTAACAGGCGGCTGAGTGTGTCGAGGCTCACCGCGAAGGAAAACCTCGCCACTGGTCGGAGTCTGCAGACCTGCAATGTATCGCATGAATGTAGACTTGCCACAGCCTGAAAGCCCAAGAATTGTTACAAACTGTCCTTGATTGGGCTTGTCTTCAATCAAGAAATTCAGGTCCTGGATGACCGTTACTGGACCGTCTTTGCTACCGTAGACTTGGGAAACGCTCCGCAGTTCTACGATATTGGACAGTTCAGGAGAATCCAGAAACTTGATGTTGTTTCTCATTCGGCACTCCCGCGCTTAACGGCGTGCTTGAACGGAAAGAGCTTCTTGTCCAAAAACTTGAAGACTCGATCCTGAGCAACACAGATGAGTACAATCACTATGAGACAGGCGAACACTTTGTCCATCCTGCTCTGTCTCGCGACAGTAAATATCAGCGCTCCGATTCCGCCTTCCTGACGATTCACCACCTCAGCGATGATGATATACGTCCAAGAGATTGCAACCAGAATCCTGATATCCTCAAACACTCTCGACGTAACGTCGGGAATGAAAACACTTTTCACCAACTGCCACTTGGTCGCCCCAAGTGTCGAAACCGTGTTGACGCTGGTCTGGTTGACCTCGTCAATGCGTTGAACGACCGTTGGCAGCAGGTAAACAACAATCCCCAATGCCAGAAACTGGATCTTCATGTTGGATCCGATTCCGAACCACAAAATGAAGGGCCCTAGCACTGCGGATAAAGGTAGATACCTCATGGCTATTACTGGTCGTTCAAACAGCGCTCTGAAAAGAGGCAGAAGACCGACAATAAAACCAAGAGGAAGCGATATTGCCACCGCCTCAGCGTAGCCGAGAAAGTTAAGCTTTATCGAGTGAAACGAATGCCGCACTAACTCATCCTGAAAAAGTGCAACTCCGGAAAAGAAGTTATGACTCTTGCAGGGGATGGAAGAATGCTCGGTGGAATACTCCACCAAATCGTGACCAACCACCACAGAGAGATTAGTGTGACCAATCCCCCAATTTCAATGGTTGTCTGCATTTTCCCGGACAGTTCGCCTCGAAGTTCGAGTAACTGTTTCATTGGTCCTCCGTAGGGTTAGGTGAGGCGGGCATCTCACGATGCCCGCCTCCACCCCAACCACTACTTGTTAGAGGAAAGCAACTGGAATTCAGTCCGGCGATTGCGCCCCTGACACTCGCTCAGAGAGCGAGCGTCAATCTGGGAGCCCTCGTCGCAGACGGGCCTATCCGGCCCATTGCCGACAGCGACGAACCGATTCCTGTCGAACTTCCAGACCGTGACCAGATAATCGACCACGGCCTGAGCCCGACGCCGAGACAACCCTACATTCACTTCTCTCGAACCCGTGCCGTCAGTATTACCTTCGACACGAATGCGATTTCCGGCGAAACTCTGTGCCGTCGGCACGAAGCGATCATCGATGATCGTCTTCATGTTGTCGTCAAGAGCCGCCGAACCTGTTACGAAGGTAATACTAATAGGCTTGGAAGCAAGAGCTTCCACGCTCTCCAGCTCCTTCGTGGGAGCGGTGAACGTAACGCCGCCTTCAGCCGCATGCTCCGAACCCGAAAGGGTAATCGATCGCAGTACGGCTCCATCTGTCACCTCCCGCCATGTCGGAATGTTACCCTTCACGAGATCGGTGTACTGTTGGTACAGTCGTCCGGTCTCGTTATAGATACGTTCCCCCATGACGGTGGAGGAAGCGTTGCCCTCCAAATTGAAGAAAGCAACGTTATCTCCGTAGGTGGTCCAGCGCGCGTTGTTGATAGTGCTCTCAAAGAAACTTCTCGGCAGATTGAGCCCGGCCATCAAGATATCAATGACCTGCTCCTTTGCCGCTGAGTTTGAGTTGAGCTCTGCAGCGCCGCGCATCCATCCCTCGACCAATGCCTTAGCCTGATCCGCGTGGGAGTCAAGCCATTCAGCCTTGGCAAAGAAGATATCCGGAATAATGAACCGCGCTTCCTTAGTGCTTGTAAGCACCTTGGAACCCGGAATAGATGCGAGCGCGTCAGCGTCATCTGGAGACCAGACTACCGCCGCGTCAACCTGCCGGCCGGTAAAAGCCTTGGCCGCATCAGGTGCGCTTCCCATCTCCACCGGCACAACATCGCGAATCGTCATGCTGGCGGCCTCAAGAGCCCTCAGCAGAAACGTATGCGACGGTGTTCCGTAGGCTACTGCAATCCGCTTGCCCCGAAGGTCCCTCATTGAGTTGATCCCTCGAGTAACAACGATAGCATCGCCCCCTCGCGACCAGTCGGCCTGGAAGAAAATCCTCGGGTCGAAACCCGCAGCCGTGAGGTCGTCGAAGAGAGTCGGAGCTGCATCAGCCGTAAACCAATGAACCTGGCATTCGCCGGACTTCCACGCTTCGAGCGACGCATTGAAGTCGTCGATGACGCGGAAATTGACGAGAATGCCGTAATCCTTGAAATAGCGGGAGTCGCGGGAAGCCTTGAAGCCTCCGTTGAAATACTGCCCGCCGGCATAGCCCACCCATGTGACGACGCACACGTTGACCGTGTTGTCGCCCTTTGATGTGGCAACCTGCGATCCTCCCTTGCTGGGAGCGATGATGTTGCCAACAGAGGTGTTGTTCACAACCCAACGACCACCGAAGAATACGGCCGCCGCCGCCATGAGAACCAACAGGAACTTGACTGGAGCCTTGATCGGCCGAGCCATTTTGCTATCCTCGCTGATTTCTGGTTTCTGATTGAATCGCGCGAATACGCGATTTCTCTGAACTGCTGGAACTGCTACTTGTCCGTGTCGTCAAAGACACGTCCATACTTCTCTCGTCCACCCCTCTTCTCTTGCGAGACAGGGATAGCATCGAGTCGAGAAAGGTCGAGGGCCTGCCGGGGATCCGCAGAAGCAGCTTTGATCTGCTTCATCTCTGATCCTTTCGGCATAATCGCCGTATCAACCTTAGTCTCCATCGAAGAGAGCATGGCGTCGATTCTAGCATTCACCTTCTCGACGGCCACAGCATCTCTCAGATTCACCATCGTCGCGATGTCACGGGTTTCATCGACGAACAAGTCGATTTCACCCATGGCGCGAGCATAGCGATCCCGCGTTGCTTCCAGAGCCTCATCGTAAAGCTCCTTCGCGGCATCGTTACCTTGGAGGATTGACTGCGCAGCCCGAAGAGCAGACTTGCCGCTCGTCATAGCCTTGCGCTTGCGTTCCTCCACCTTTACTTCCTGCGCCAGGTCGTTCAGGACGAATTCCGCCTGACGTTCCATGTCAGCCGTTACCCGAAGGAGGGCTTCCATGTTGTCGCGAAGAGGCTTGAGTTCTGTGTTCATGCTCTCCAGACGATCAATCTGTCTGGCAGCCAAACTAATAACTCTTTCAGCATCCTCGGCAGTGATCTTCTTCCCCACAGCTTCCCTCGCAGCCTTGGCTTCCGCCAGAGACTGGGTGATGTCTTGCGTATTGCGAGACATCTCATCATCGAGAGAACGGAGTCCTCCAGCCAGGCTGCTCTTCTGCTCGCGAATTTTCTCGAGCTTGTCGCTGCCTTCGCTGATGTAGCTCTTCATTATCCCGATTGGATCAATCTCAATGAAGATTCCAGTCACAGCCCGCATCGCGCTCTTGAAGAGATACGACACAAGCGTTCTGAATCGACGATTGAAACCGATGTAGAGCAGACCTGCCACACCCGTTGCCAAGAAGATGGCCGTCAGAGTGTTCTGCAACATCTGTACTACCCAAGGCAGGATAGCGCCCCAGAACATGACAACTGGAATTCCCAGAAGAAGAGTGAGGAAAATCATCCCCGCTGTTCCCTCTGGACGCTCCCAGAATGACTTGAGCTGGAAATTGGAATTCTCCATGTTACGCCCCCTTCAGAAACTGGTTGATTTTCTCACGAGACTCTTCCAGAGTTTTCTGAAGAGTATCGGCTGCCAGTGAGAATACCTTGCGGCCATTCTCAATCCTGGAATTCTCCTCGTCGATCGCCCTGCTCTGTTCAGACAGAGTCTCACGAAGAGCTCTCTGTCTTTCCTGAAGCTGCGCTATCTGCGCATCCATCGATGCGATCTCAGACTGAGTCCCCTCCTGCTTTGCGCGAAGAGAGGCCACCTTTTCTGAGACACGACGATCAGTCTCCCGAGCAAACTCTTCACGCTCCTGTGCAAGGAGCTGAAGGTGTCTGCCTACAGCCGAGACGAGCTTCGCCTTGGAACTGCCGGAAGTCTTCGCCGCTGCTGCGAACAAAGTCGCTTCATCAGGAATGACATCCCTCAGTTGCTCCATCTTTTCGTGAAAAATCGTAAAGTCTGTGTGTTCAGACAGTACGACTTCCTGATGGAGCGCTTCAAGAGTGTCTGCATCAACTTCATCGTGTACTCGGGACACCATGTCCCTTTGCGCAACACGATCCATGACAGCAGTCCTGGCTCCAGCTGATTTTGCAGCTGAGGCGGACTTACCTGCCGTCGGGGTCTCCTCCTCAAGAATGAGGTTGGCGAATATCTCGCCACCCCTTCGAAGGAAGCTTTTCCTCTGTGGTTCGGGCATCTGTGTGCCCTCCTGGTTGCTGGTTGCTTTTGAGTGGGATCAGAGAAGGCTGGATTCTGCTCGATCAGCTCTCCATCCTTGTCGTCGTTCTCGTACGTCATACAAGAGAACAACATCTCCTGGTTCTGGTATTCTTGATTTTCGCCAGACCTTGTCTGCCTTTTCCAGCGAAAATGTGATACCAGTTTTACCGACTTTCCTTTTCAATTCCTCATCTTCAGGTGTCGCAACAGCGTATAAGCCGTGTGAACCTGTGAGAACCTTGTCTACAACTGCCCTTGTGGGGCTAGCCCGCGATCTTGACATGCATCTGTCTCCTCCTAAGTTAGAGTGAAACACTCTACTGCCGATCAAATCATAGGCATCCTCCATGTAGCTGAGTTTATTATGCCAATTCACTCACACTGAAAACACAAATTGACAACGAACCGGAGGCAAAAACTGTTTTAGCCCTTGCAGAAATCTATACGACAACTTAGCACAGACTTGACCAAAAGTCAGGGACGTGGCAAGGCTACATAGAGCCATATTTTGACACAAAAATGAAAGCCTGTTAAGAGTAGAGGTTACTTTACCTTTCTGCCATCAAGACCTTTATACTTCCCCGCATCAGCTGCTATAAAGAGCCAGAAGACGAATGCGTATATAACATGCTCATCTACAATAAATGAATGATCGCCAGCGTATGGGAAATTGAGAATTGGAAAGTAATAGAGTGCCATGAGAATAATCCCAGCAATTGATGCCCATCTTACCCAAAGTCCGATCAGGAGACATACACCGATCAAAAGAAGCCCCCACTCATTTACAAAATTAACCCAACCGATATTGGCAGGAGATGCAAACCAAGAGAATAAACTGCTGAAAGTCTCGGAATTATTCAAATATCCCGCCGCACTCCAACTTGTGTCAGCAATTTTGGTTAAACCCGCATATGTAAAGAGCCAGCCAAGAGAAAGACGCAGCGCGAAAATAGCTTTTTTCATAAAAATCTTTGTATAAATGTACTAATACAAATATTTTAACGTATTAGCGACAAAAAGTTATCCACTTTTAAAAGAAACGCGCCTCCGACCCTACTTACGGGTCGGGGCGCGTTGAATTGGAGACATGACACAAAACATCTCGTCTTTGACGCATCGCATCCTGTACTTTCGACGCACGCTGTCTTCCTTCGCCTCGGCAAGATTCGTGACAAAATCCTTTGTGCATGTGTCTCGCACCAACTGAAGAAGCCAAGGTTTTGTGGCAATATCGCTCGCCTGATCATACACAGAGTTCCCGTGATTAGGAGCAAGCCAAGCGCTCTTGAGAGCGCTGTCATAGCTCTCTCCCCTCACCGAAACCGCAAATGAGATATTTGCGCATGCAGCAGGAAGCTCAAACTTGAATGCTGGAGACACATCTCGCTCACTTTCCCAGCCCAAGCATCCTCCTTTGTGCGAAAGCGCGTCAGAGACATGCTTAAACTCATGTTCAATCAAGAAGCGAGTTACACTCTTTCCGATTGAATCTCTGCGAATAAGCACGACAGGTTCGCCCGTTTGCTTGTCACAAATCGTCTGCGAAAGAGCGTTTGGACGGATGCTTATTTGCGAAACAGCTGAATCGGAAATGCAGAGAGAAAGCATTGCCGCAACGAAAAATCGCATATCTCCTCCAAATAACAGGTCTGCTACAATCCTACTCCTTAATCAAGAAATTTAAAGTATGAAAATATTAGACAAAGGTGAGAGCCTTGCCTTTTTTGTCGGCTCTGCCGGTACGCCCTATGCGGTGAATGTAGTCGTCATATGTGGCGGGAATATCAAAGTTAATCACGTGACTTACATTTGCAATATCAAGACCACGAGCCGCGACATCTGTCGCTACTAGCGCCTGCACCTTTCCCTCCTTAAACATAGAAAGCGCTCTCTGTCTTTGACTATGCGATTTATTTCCATGAATTGACTCCGCTTTAAAGCCGCGCTTGTTTAAATTCATTGCAAGTTTCTGCACACCGTGTTTTGTACGACCGAAGATTAGTACTTTTTCAAAGCCGGACTGAATTAAGAGGTTGTGCAAAGCGTCGAGTTTATCTTCTCCCGCTTTAAGTCGAATAACATCTTGATCAATATTTTTAGAAGTATCGCGAGTTTTTACAGAAATGGAAACAGGCTCATGCAGAAATTCTCCAATCAGCTTTTCAATATCTTTTGAAAGTGTGGCGGAGAAGAACAGGGTGTGCCTTGGCTTTGGCATAAGCGCCATGAGAAATCTCATATCACCGATGAACCCCATATCGAGCATTCTGTCCGCTTCATCAAGAACTACTGTCCTTATTTGAGAGAGATTAAGAATCTTTCTTTCAATCAAATCCTTTAGTCGTCCTGGAGTCCCTATTACAAACTGATTGAGATGCTTAAGCGCTCTTATTTGGGGAACAATATTCGCTCCTCCCACGCACGTCACGGCAAATATTCCCATCAGAGGAGTGAACCCCCGCAATTCAGATTCAATCTGAATCGCAAGCTCTCTTGTGGGTACGACGATGAGAACACTTTCTTTTTTGTTGCTTTTTAAAACCTTGTCTATGAGGGGAATGAGAAAGGCTGCGGTTTTGCCTGTGCCTGTATTTGCTATGCCAACCACATCCTTACCCTGAAGTACGTGCGGAATCGCTCTGTCTTGAATAGGAGTAGGAGCGATGTACCCTTTTGAAATTATATTTTTCTTGAGCTTTTCATCAATACGAAAATCCGCGAATTTATGCTCGGGCATAAAATGCGCTTCTTTCTCCTCCACAACCACTGATTTGTTTACAAAGAGGCTTATATCCAAGCGCTCTCCGTTATTTCTATGCGCTCCTCCTCGCCCACCTCTATGCGCGCCAAACCTGCCTCGTCCTCCTCTAAACGGAGTACGACTTCCACGACTTGGCTTAGATGATGAAAAAGGCTTATGCCTTGAACCAGAATTTCTTGGTCCTTTAAAATTAGACTTTGGATACATATTGTCGGACAGTCTCTCGCGTTCCTAGTTACTTGTCCGTTTGAATAATTCAAAAAGAGTCAAGACGAGTGAGATTGTTCTTATGCCCTATATTATAGCAAACTGTATAAAAATTGTCAATTAATAGTGATTTGAACCTTGAATTAGCCGAGGCTCGCCCGGCTGAACGATAAGATCCGGCAAGGAATCCCAATCCACGTAGCCCTGTTCCACTACGTCAGGTATCACTTCTGCTGAACTCGCTTCTAGCGCCGCCAATTGTTCAACTATCACCGCAAGCGCCTCCTCCAAAGCTTGAAGCTGTGCTTCCGCGTTTGCCACGACTTGTTGCTGTGTTGTGATCTGCTCTACAGCCACTACCACTTCATTTGCGCTGGTATTCGCGTTTGCGGGCGCGGTTGCAACAGTCTGCGCGTTCTCCAACGCAATAACTGTGCTATCAATGACTGCTGTCACTCCGCCTAAAACATCTTCGTAATAGTTAATCGTTTCCTGAGAAAGACCCGAGTTACTTGTCGTGAGATTGTCCACAATCAAATTTAGCTCATCCACATAGGCTGCCACTATCTGTGCTTCATTTATTATTTCTTGCAGAGCCTTATTATCTAAATTTTTTGCGAGCGCTATGTCTGCTTTTTCTTTCCAAGCAATAAGCGCGAGACTGACTTGGGATCGCTTGTCATTTATGCTTTTTTCAAGCGCGGCCAAGATCTGGAGCTTAATCTTAGGCGTAGCAGAGTCAGGATTCTCAAACAAGAAATCTGTCTTGTGAACTGCTTCGGACACATCCCGAAAGCCATCATCAGCAATTCCATAAAAGGGAAAAGCAGTCCTGAAAGCCCTCTCAAAACCATTTAACTTATCTTTTTCTTTTGTTACTTTTTCCTTCGCTTTGGTGATTTCTTTCTGCAATCTTTGCTCTTGCCCAGCAAGAGTCTTGTTGTCCGTGCTTTTATTAGACGAGAAATATACACCTAGTCCAGCAATCAATATGACAACAACGATTGCCACAGGCACAATATATCCTCTCTCAAAACTTTTCATTATAAAATTATACCTTACTCCGCCGCCTCGGCTTCAGCTTTGGTCTTGTGAATTGTCCCTTCCGGATGATTTGGCGGAGCATACAGGGTGTAGAGCTTCATAGCAGTCGCACCGGTATTTATAATGTTGTGCCGAGTGCCAGTTGGAATGATGACTACTGATCCGTCTGATAATGCGGTCTCAACACCATCAAGCACGGCTTTACCTTCCCCACTTTCCACACGAATAAACTGATCTAGCTCGTGCACTTCCTCGCCTATATCTTCACCTAACTTCAAACTCATCACCACCAGCTGTAAGTTCTTGTCAGTATAAAGAACCTTTCTAAAAAACTCGTTTTCAAGTGAAAGCTTTTCAATATTTTCAACGTATCCTTTCATATAAAAATCTTGGCGGGTGCATTCCTACTTACCTCTCTTTTGCTTTCTCTTAGGATTCATCTTTGCATTTTTGACCACGCCCTCAAGACGAGGAGGACTCGTTTTGCGAAGTTCGTTCGATCTCTGGATTCCCAGATCTCGTCTAGTTTTCATTTCTTTATCTGTTTCCAGAGCCACATACCAAGAAGAATCAGGTCAGCTATAACCACAAGCCATGTGATTAAGCATAAAATATCCGATCCTCCTCCCACGCCTCCGTAATAATATCTCATCATAATACCTTCATTATAACACTTCCATAAAAGAAAAGCGGCGGGACAATGAATGTCCCGCCACTACCACAAAATGTGGCCTACATCCTACATGCAACTGTCCACGTATGTGAACAACACCGTGAAGATCCCGTCCTTATACCTGAGCCCGAGGATGACAGTCACCCTTTGGTTGGCACTCGGACCTTTTGATACAACATGGTACTCAGTCCTACTGGTCACTTCGTAGGAGCCGTCCGCCATCTGCATCACCTGGACGTAACTGCTCTTCGCATGGAAGATGAACCCATGCCCTACCACGTCCGCGAGAGCGCCGTGCTGAATCTGGTGCTCGCGCACGACTTCCACTCCATCACTGTTTCGCGTCTGGGTTTTGGTGCGGATCGTCACCAATCCGGTCAAGTCGCCCCATCCACAAACATTTGCCCACACGATAGGCAGAGTCTGCGTGGTGTGAGAATTGTCCACCACAGCCTGCTCTACCGTGCTCACGAACTTCGTGGGTATCGCCGTTTCCGGCGAGGTGAGCTTGTCGCTCGAGCAAGCAAGGAACGACAGGGCGAAAATGAGATTAGTGTAGCGCTTCATGCTCCCTCCTAGGAGACAGGTTCAGAAAGACTTTACTATGCACGTCCGCGCGCATCATATCATCCCATAACCCATTTGTCGATAATGTGGCTATTTTACCAAAGCAGGTACATGGACATCATCCTTATGGAAACTATCCCTTCAAAAAAATCTCAAAATTCTCTAAATTCTCTCCCGCCGCGGTTGGAATAAGGTTTAACACTGCGGGTGCTCCATTCCATGTGGCAGTAATTTCTGCTTTTTCGGGCGCATTAAATTCTACTTTGAATCTGCGATTGGCTATTACCTGCACGCACGCTTCAGACTCATTTATTGTTTGAAATACGAGAGTTACCTGTGAAGAGTCAGTCCCTCCTACCACAGCCTTAACATCAAGCGACGTACAGGGAGTAGGCACTTGCACTTCACCTGCCACGATATGCTTACCACCCGCAAAGCTATGCTTTGCGGTAATCATCATGGCCTCCGGCTGTAGCTCGCTTCCCGTATTGTTATTATCCTCTGGCGCTTGATCACCCCCATTCTTTTTAGAGACCATGTACGTTCCTCCCGCAATTAAAATGAGGACAATTAGTATTCCAATCCAAACTTTCTTTGTGTTTTTTGTGTCTGGTTCCATGTTTTTGGGATTAAGTTGTCTATAGAAGACGTTTCTAAGTTATTTCTATTTCAATATTATTCTTTCTCTCCAAACCTGTGCAAAATGGAGCTGACAACAGAGAGAACGATAGCAAAGAGCACTGCCCACCAAAATCCAGCCACTGCAAACCCCGGCACCACGGCGCTTGCGAGCATCACTAGGAGAGCGTTGATAACAAGCAGGAAGAGGCCGAGAGTCACCACTGTAATAGGCAAAGTCAGAATTACAAGTATTGGCTTTATAAATGTGTTAATTGCTCCCAGAATCACGGCCAGGACCAACGCTGTAACAAAGCCGCTTACAGTAACCCCGGGAAGCACGTATGCCGCTATTAGTATTGCTATCGCTTGTAGTAGCCAATTTACTATTGTGTTCATACTTATATGTTAACACATTTGTAAAAGTTGAGATTTCAGCTAAAAAAGTGGAATGTATTCGCAACCTTACACAATGAGTTTTGAGAATAGTAAGACTACAAATATAACCACTATTACCGCAAAAGCTCCGAGTGTCTTAACAAAAAAAGATGCCGCCGCCTCCTTCTGATTGTTCATTAGTAGTCGTAGCGGCTCGTAGAAGAAAAGAAAGCCCATCAATGCGACAGATAGGACCAAGAGCGAGATCATTGTCATGGGAATAAAAATAGACTCTTCGGGGCCTCCCAGTGTGCTGAATAATTTAATCACTGAGACTATAAGCACAATATATGCCCCAGCAAGCACAGCGTTAATAAATGGATTTTTATTCATATTTCACATTTTATCATATATAGAAACCACTTGCGGAATACAATTCTGCAAGTGGTGCATCAAACTAGACTTTCAAGCCCAGTGTCTTAGTGCCTCTACATTCAAATCTTTGTCGTCGAACTTCATGGGAGGATACTCTAATTTGTGCGATTGTGGATGGATATGTATCCGTTTCAGAGCAACATTATGTCACCGAATCAATTTGACGACATTATTGTCGTCAAATTGATTTCATTTGCAAGCCTACAAATAAACATATATCAGGGTCATGGATTAGATAGATTTCAATTTATATTGATTTTTTATTTATGGCTATAAAATATTTGTATTCTTGATACCAATACTTATGACTATCGCCCAAAGAGAAAATTTGCAAAAAATATTGACAAGAGCCCATGAAGACTATTCAAAAGGGCTAATACTGTATGCATCATTCAAGATAGCCGATCCCGTAGCCTCCGAGGACCTAGTGCAAGACACTTTCCTGAAGACGTGGAACTACCTTGTTAGAGGCGGGAAAATCAGCGTGATGAAAGCGTTCCTATACCATGTCCTTAACCAGCTCATAATAGACCAATATAGAAAGCGCAAACCTGTTTCTTTAGATACGCTAGTTGAAAAAGGTTTTAATCCTTACACTGATCAGACTGAAAAACTAATCAATGAAATCGATGGGAGAAAATATTCCTCATACATAAATAAATTACCTGAAAAATACAGAACGGTGGTAGAGATGAAGTATATGCAGAGTCTATCGCTTAAAGAGATATCAACAAGAACCAAGCTGTCTAGAAACACAAGCGCAGTGCAGGCACACAGAGGAATTGAGAGACTTAAACAGTTAGTAATTGTAAGCCAGCTCTTGATGCTCGCTGTGTAGTAAAAAATGAATCACGAGAGCTCTACTATAGTTTTAAGAGTGAGTTTGGATGTATTGCAATGTATCTTTTCTTCCAAGCTTTCTTGAACTTGTCTATTGAAATAGATTCCCCGCCCGATTTATCTGCTGGGTCGCTGTAATAGACAGTATCACCTTCAACCCCGTTCACTACCACAAGGTGAGGAATTGGATTTGTAGGATCAAGCTTGTAATGCACGGAAGCTATAACTGGCCCATCTTGGAGAGATTCTTTAAAGTGAGCAAATGCTTTTTCAGGTCCTAATCCAGCAAAATCATAACTCTCACCTGTGAAGCCATATTTGCTTGCCACGCTTATAAGCCCCTTGTACGTCCAGCCAGCATTGGAAAGATACGCCCCCTTTTCAATACCTTCTGACAGAAGCGTATCCACAGATGGGATCTTTTCCTGCGTGTAGTAATCCATCACCATAGCGAGACTTGCAATACCGCAACCGACCTTCTGCCACTTAGAGGAAGTAATATCACGAAATTGCGAATAAAAGGGCAGACTTAAATCTCCTGAGAGTTTCTCTTTTGGTTCAACAAGAGTAAGCACTGGCTCCAGAATCTCTGGTGTGGGCGCAATCTGTGCAATTTTAACCACAGTGTCAACGTCAACTAAAACATCCTTTACATATGTGTCGGGAGAAGCTTCGGATGTAGTTCCCGAAGTGCTGAGAATGATTATGCCGATTAGAATTAAATGCAGGAATGGCAAGACCCGAATATATTACCCCGTCATGACCATACGACGCAACACTTTGCATAGTGCCCTATTCCTGCACAATAACGTCCATGCCCAAATCGGCCCAATCATATAGCTTTTTTGCCTCATCAGAGGGTAGGTTGACGCATCCGTGTGAATATTGGCTCCCAAAGCTATTATGCCAGTACGCTCCATGAATAACTGCTCCATCATAGGAAAAATATAGATTCCAGGGCACCCCCGGCAGATCATAGAACTGGTCTGCAATACCTGGGAGAGGACCTTGCATGTAGCGACTTGGTGTCTTTTTATAGACTGTAAATGTGCCACATGGTGTGGGAGTTAATTCAAGGCCAGTAGAAATTGGTGTTTCCATATATAAAGTATCACCATCATATGCAGTGAGCTTCTGATCACTTCTGTCTATCACGATCCGTTTTGTTGTCGTAGCCACATCATCCTCCCAGACCGTCTTTTCCCCTTCGTCAAGCACAACGTTCACAAAATCTGCCGCCACATACCAATCTCCTTCAGCTCGTTCAGGGTAGCGAAGTGTTTCATCGAAAATAATTTTAAACCACGTATGCCCATCCCGCTCTACTTTACCATCTACCTTAAGGATGACATCGTTTCGTAATCGCGCGACCACAGGAAAGTCAGTCCCCGGACCCGAGCGCACGTTTAAGCACTCCCCTTCAAAATGCACCCCGCACCCATCAATGACCTCCACATATTCAAAAAGTACTTTTTTTACTATAAGTATTTCTGATTCTTCTTCGTTAGGTGATTCAATGATGACTGATTCTTCATCGCCAACCAGAAGAGATTCTGGAGCTTCCCAATAAGAAGATTCTGGAGCTTGCGCGTGTTGTCTGTCATTTTTGATGTAAACTGCAGTGAATTCAAGAGTATTTATGAGCACTAGTAACATTACGAGGAGAGCCACTCCCAACATCATCTTCCGATAGTGTATGGGTTCATTCACAATTGCACTATACAACTTTTTTAGATTTGGGCAAAAAAAGCGGCCCGGATGTTCTCGGGCCGCTGTCCTCCATTTCACTTGAGCACCACAATCCTCATACTTGCCTTCTTCCCACCTTGAGTGGGATGCACGGCCATCATCAAAGCCTCGATGTTCACCGTGGCGCTAGTCGCAGGAGGATTCACGTAAATACCGGTAACTTCACAGGTATTCGGATTCACCGTCGCGACCGCCGCATTTGATGAGGAGCATCTGAATGCCGAAGTGTAGCCTGACGCCACAGTGACTTTGACCGTTGGAGTCATCTTCTCTCCGACTTGAATCGTATCAACTGTTGGAGAAATGCTGATGCCCCATGACCACACCGTTACAAGCGCAGTATCCACTAGCGTTCTCACGGGTGCTCCGAAGGTGAAGGTCGCAATGATACGCGCAGTACCAGGCGCGACACCCGTAACCTTGCCATTTTCATCCACCGTGGCCCTGGCAGGAGACGTGGTCGTGAATGAAACCGTACTTCCCGCGACCTGTGGTGTCAGCCTCGCAACAAGATCCAAACTCTCTGCGACAAGGATCGTGTCGTTCTCAGGCGTCAGACTTGTTGTGGGATTTACCACACTTCCCCCGCCATCATCAGGAGGAGGATTGGTAATGTAGTAATTGTTCTCCTCACAAGAAGCGGCGATGAAAAGCGCCAGAGCGGCCGCGATGCGGATTGCTCGTTTGGCGCCAAGCGCAAAGATACGCATATCTCTACCTCCCTAAAGAAGTCAATTGTGGAACGCCGTATTTCCGCCCTACTTCTATCATTAAATGGAGAGTACGTCAACCGAAAATTCTCTATGAGAAGCCCTTTAGGTTCGGCAAAAAGTGTGCAAGTAAGTCCCCGACAATATCAAGGAGTCTTTGATATTGTCGTTCAATAACCTACGTGCTTTTAATCACAATGTTTTTGAAAAAGATAGCTAGAGAGTACTTTTATTTATGCTCTCTTTTTCTTATTCTTCTTATCCTTTAACATCTTTGCCTTAATAGCTAAACGCTTTTTTGTCTTCTTTGAGCGCGATGTTTTATTCTTAGTGTTAACGCTTTTTCTTTTTGCCATACACCTACAATATACTACTTGCCCTCTATAAGATACGCACAAACCTTGCTCTCCGAGAGATTATTCAATGGGAGTGTTAGAATAGAGCTATAAAACAAAAAGAAAAATGCCAATCACCAAGATAGCGCACAGAGTGCCCACTGATTTACGAAAAGTCCTCACCTCTACTCCAAAAGCTCTTGCAACATGGGAGAATATTACTCCCCTCGCTCGTAACGAATGGATATGCTGGATAATATCTGTCCAAAAACAGGAAACAAGAAACAAGCACATTGATAGAGCCAGCCGAGATCTCATAGCTGGCAAGCGCCGGCCTTGCTGTTGGGCAGGCTGTCCTCATCGCTGAAAAAATTTATGAACGTATATCGCGCTCGCTAACCTCTACCCAGCCGCCACGAACCTGTGGCGGTTTCTTTTTTACAAAATCATTCCCCAGACTTGTCCCCCCTCGCCGTTGGGGGATAAGGCTTTGCCCATTCTTTTGAACTCGGAATCGTCGTGAAAATTCCAAGAATCTTTGTGAGATTCCGCGCTGAAGAAAACTGCCTCAGTAAATCCGAGTCTCCTTGCCTCTTTTATCCTCTCCTCCCTAAGAGCGAAGCCGATTCCTTTTTCTTTATATTTTACTGCCGCAATATAGAATTCAGCAGGATTGCTTGTGGTTGTAAACTGCGACATAAATTGTGGAGCTTTTCTTAGAGCCGCCATACCGACTACTTCCCCGCCTTCTTCCGCAACAACATATTTATATTTCTGTTCAATTGACTCCTCTGTCTGCGCGACAAAATCCCGCATTCTTTTTACAAATCGGTCTTTAAGCTCGCCAGACCAATATAGAGCAAGAATTGCTTCCGCTCTAGGCAAATCTTCTTGCTTCATTTGTCTAACCTCCCCTTTAAACATACAAATAGAATATCACGTGCTGTCTCTCCTAAACAGAATCCGAACTTTCTAGGTATGCTTTATTAATTCAACGATTTTATCCACCACGTCATCAAGGTTACTACTTGTGTCTACTGGGGTTGCCCCTAACGAAATCAGCAGCGAATCAAATTCTTTCTGCCATTTAATATTATCTTCCTGTTCTGCTTTTGTTTTCCCATATCCAGATTTATTATTCCTATTTTTCATTCTATAAACGATAGTGTCAGCATCACACTGTAGGAGTATTATTTTATCAAAAAACAAAATAAATTCTTTTTGTTCTTCGCTTGTTGTCCCAGCGGCAACAACATCATCATATTGACTTAATATTTCTTTCAGTTTCTCAATATCGCAAAAGCGACAATTTTCCTCAAACCATTCTTTAGATTGGACTGGCGAATATTCAACCAAATCACCTGTTTTAATATTTTTCCAACAGAATAAATCCTGTACATCGTGTAAATCTATGGCCGCAACACCTCTGCCTTTGAGTGCGTTAACTATCGTAGACTTTCCTGTACCAGCTATGCCAGTAATTAACACTTTCATATTTTATATTATATCTCTGTTCCAAAATTCTCACTCTATACAGACTATTGAGTCCATAATCTGGACACGTCTCGAGCGTCGTACGAGTTTGCTGGGGGACTTGGAATCGAACCAAAATTAATGGCTTCAAAGGCCACTGTCCTACCGTTAGACGATCCCCCAATTTTTTATTTTCTTTTTCAAAGCTCGCTTACCTACAGCTGTTTTATAGAACCCCTCCATTTTATATGCACTATATTTATCTATATATTCTTCGCTGTATATCAATCTTACCGGTAAGCGAGACTTTGTGGAAAGAACTTTACCAGATTGGTGTAGTCTAAGTCTATTATGTAAATCACCGGTACAGCCTATGTACAGATTCCTATCTTTCTCACTTTTCAAAATATAAACAAAGTGCATAGATCCTACCGTTAACTTTAACGATCCCTCGGCCATAGCCTACGGGCGAGGCCCCCAATGTTTAGCTTTTAGCTGTTGGGTCTTAGCTTATAGCTTGAAATACGATACTTCAAAAGTGCTACTTCTTCAAGAAGAAACGCCCCGCGAGTACGCGGGGCGTTAGAACCTACTTGATATTCATCTCCTCCATGAGTTGCTTGAGCGAATCATCACCCTTTCGGCCAGTCCGACGAAACACTTCTCGTGAGCCGAGCCAGATGATGAGTATGGCGCATACGATGCAGAATATCGCGATAGGGATATCAAAGGTGTCCCTTCGTAACATTTGAATCATCTCGCCGTTTGGAGTACTTGCAAACTCGCCTGAAATAGGCACGGGATCGCTGGAAACAGCCGCGAACGCAAAGCCCACAAAGATAATTCCACTCATGTAAACAAGAGCAAGCCCTGCTCTCCTCCACCATGACATCTGCGTCCAAGTGAGACGCTCGGTGTAATAGTCCCGTTCAGCGTTGCTTGCCCTACGACGAGCGTCATCTCGTTTCTGCACGGGCGCGATAATACGATCCAGCGCAATATCTTCCGGATCTCGCCTTTGGAACTCAGGTCTAAAATTTTCCCGTTCAATTTCAGCGAGAACATCTTCAGCATCCACGACAACTCTCGGCGCTCCACTTGCAGCGAGCACAAGTGGAATAGCGACCAGAAACTCAAGAGCAAGTCCCACCCCAAGCGTGAGAATGAGGACATCAGGAGCTTCATTAGCGCGCTTGTTTAAGATGGTCAGTCCAAACATCAGCGCGCCGAAGGTAAATATCGGAATCAACAACAGAAAGGACGCGGCTGTTGCGAAGGACTTCCTGCCTGCGTCAGTGAGAAATTGCGGTTTGTCGTCATCTTTGACGAAAAGCCAGAGTTTCTTTTTGCCGTTCACAAGGCCTCCATGGAGAATAAGTTTTGTATGTACAAAATCTTTTTAATTTATAACACACATGCATATCAAAAGCAAAGGGCGGCGCAAAGATTTGCGCCGCCCACTTTCCGCGAGCTAGCTACGCTCGAAGGGTCTCTCATACTGCTCCATTCCGTCCATCCCACCGAACAATTCATCGTCGGCAGTATGGTCGCCCTGATCATCACCACCCCCTGCTGTCCTGACCAACTCTCTGAAATCGCCGAAGCGAATCAGTCTTGGCGGAGCGTATCCAGTTTCAGTTGGAAAGACTGCCACTGTCGTAGATGTCATCGCCCACTCCTCTCAAACGGGTACAAAGAGGCTCCAACAAATGCAGGAGCTAACTGCCAGAATTATAGCATAGAGTAAAATCTTGTCAATTTTTGATGACTTCAGCTTGAATTGCTATCTTGTGTAAAAAGTTTGATTAAAGCCAGCTCAATAGGCAGAGATGGTTCATAGGCGCGACCTACAGAATCATATGCAAGCAGTAGCTCGTAGAGTGTCGCAGAAGTAATGCCGCTTCCCTTTTTTATTAAAGCTTTAGTGTCTTTTAATTCTTCATCCGACATTTCATTTTTAAAATCACTTTCCATCTCTGGCGCAACCTTAATCAGCAGGGCCAGACGAAGCTTCTCCAAAACAATTTTCAAAAACATTTTCATGTCACTTCCCGAATCCCCAACTTTACCGAGGACAGAAAGTGAATCAGCGAGATTGTTATTTGCAATTGCTTTTACAAAATCTGATACCAAAACATGCTTGGGCGCGCCTGTCACAGTTTCTACCTCGGCAAGAGACACTTTCTTATCTTTTGTAAATGAAAGCACTTTCTCCAGTGTGCCAAGAGTGTCACGAAAAGAGCCATCGCCAAGAAGCGCTATAAGTTCTCCCGCTGAAGCTTCCATAATAAATCCTTCTTTTTTTGCGACTGACATCACAAGGTCTTTAAGCTCTGCGCGAGTCGGTCTCTTGAAAGAAAAAATCTGGCACCGGGAAAGTATTGTCTCCGGAAGTTTGTCTAGCTCTGTGGTCGCCAATATAAAGATGACATGGGCTGGAGGTTCTTCAAGGGTTTTCAAAAACGCATTCCATGCGTCCTTTGTAAGCATATGAGCTTCGTCAATAATATAGACCTTGTATTTAGATTTAAATGGAAGTGTAGCAACCGCCTCGCGAATACTGCGCACATCATCAATTCCTCGGTTAGAGGCGGCGTCAAGTTCAAATAGATCGTCTTCGGCAGTGCCGAGCTCTTTGGCCACAATCCGGGCGATGGATGTCTTTCCTGTTCCGCGAGAACCCGCAAAAAGGTATGCATGAGACACATTACCTTGCGCTATAGCTCCAGAGAGCACTTTTACAATTTGGTCCTGCCCTACCACATCTTTGAAAGACATGGGACGATATTTACGATAGAGAGCGATTCCTTGCATGCGAGAATTATATAGCAAAGACTAAATTTACCAAACAAAAAGAGCACAACGAAGTGGTGCTCTTGGGATGTGGAGCTGTCTGGTCGCCACATCTGTGAGTGACGACCAGACATTCAAGCTCCAAAGTCGGGATATTCTCCCTGTATTAGGGAGGGTGTCCGTGCAGCAAAGACGGGGTAATGAAGGTAGCGAGAACCATGCTCCTCCTGCGCTCGTGGTGGTTGGTTTACCAGCGGCCGAGGCGATACTACTATCTCTATGCTGCAATCCCAGAGAGAAGCCTCTGTGGGATTTACATAGTCTATATTTCCTAGAGAGACAGTCATGATTCCTTATAAACAGGTAATAAAAACATAAAGGCGGGTTAGAGAAATCTCTAACCCGCCTCGCTTTCTAAGTCCGCTCGTTCGCTCGACTACTTGATTCGCCAGCACCTTCTCTCCCGCTTTTCTCAGCTCACCTGTTCCTGTCCACCTGACGGAATCTCTCCGACAGACCGAAGGAATAGAACAGACGCTTCCGGAATGGGATCTTCTTCTTCCAGGGTTCCGAGACTGTACACATGAAGTTCATCTTCTGGGAGGCTCTCGACCTCTGCCATCATGACGACCTCATCTTCTGGATCCGCGTTGTCCGGATCCATGTATCGAAACTCCCCTGTGCGAAAGAGCCCATCGCTTACCGCATCGCGTTGCGACGAAAGCAGATCAAAGCGTCTCAGCTCTCGATCCACTTCCACGCCATCCTTTTCGGCCTCGAAGATCGCTCCGCGGACATCGTCTTGCGCCGCAAGCTCGTCGGCTTGAGTCACCGAGTGACTCGAAACACGAACCGTCCGCTGACCCGGCTGAGCCTCACACGACTGTATCCCGAGTTGCAAGATACGGTTGACCTGCACATCAAGCGGTTCCGCTTGCTGCCCTGGTGATACTCGATCTCCGCCCTTTCTCGACATAATCCTCCCGGTAGGTACTGCATCCACTTCTGTACTGCGGGGTCTCAGGTGCTTGGTACTACAGCGCTTCGCTCACGTGCTAATTCCTCACACATTATCTCACTATTTACAAATAAAAGCAAGGCACTGTGCATAACTCATTTATTCAAAAAGGAGAGTATTATTGTCTCCACCTCGCTAGCTTCTACAGTCTCCATAAGTTTAGAACGTAACTCAGACGATCCAGGAAAGCTGGCCACGTATGCTTTAAAATGTTTTTTCATAATTGCAAAATTCTTCGTATCTCCCAACAGTTCATCAAAAAGTTTCGTGTGTTCTAACAAGATCTCCAATGTCTTCCTTACATCTATTCTTTCCTGTCCATAGGCTAATTCGGCCGAATGGGCGAACAAGTTTGGAGTGCCGAAAATTGCTCTGCCGAGCATAGCCCCATCAGCACCAGTTTCCTCACAAAGTGCCAATCCAGTTTCCGGATCTGGAACATCCCCATTGCCAAGAACAAGAGTCTTGCTTCCAAACTTGTCTCTAATTTCAACCGCTCGTTTCACTCTCTCCCAGCGAGCAGGCACAAGCGACATTTCTTTGCGAGTGCGGGCATGCACGGTTATAACCGCAGGCTCCTCAGCAAGAAGTTCTGGAAGCCACGCCTCAAGTTCATCTTTATTGTAGCCAAGCCGAGTTTTTACAGACACCGGTAGCGATGGCGCTCCGCGCTTTGCGGCGCGGATTATTTCTCTTGCAAGTTTAGGATTTTTTATAAGTGCCGCGCCAGCGCCGGATTTCTCAATACTTCTGTCTGGACAGCCCATATTGATATCGAGTCCGTCAAAGCCAAGGCTCTCCACCAGCTTGGCCGCTTCCTCCATCATTTCCGGTCTTCCAGAAAATAGCTGTGCTACTATCGGCCTCTCCGATTGACTATATTCAAACCCTTTCATGAGCTTCTTTCTTCCCTCTTCCGGCGCTCTTACCAGACCGTCTGCGGATACAAACTCAGTCCATGTTACATAAGGTATCCCACCTGGCACTTTGCTGTACTTCGCGATCAGACGACGAAAAGCCGAGTCTGTAACATCGGCAAGTGGCGCAAGAGCGAGTATTGGTTTAGACAGTCTGTCCCAAAAATTCATATATGAGCTACTAGCTTATAGTCCAAGCAAGTTTTTTGCAAAATCTAAACGTAACGACTTTTAGCTTTTAGGTACAATAGCATGACAAAATCAAAGGGCGTCTCCATTTGGAGACGCCCCATTCACCTCAGCTTACATGCCCAATTTGGCAAGGGCAATCATGTCGCCAGTCGCGCGTATGATGCGCTTATGCTGTCGCCAAGCAATCAAGCTCGGCAACGTGAGTCCGAGAAACAATATGATCGCAACAAGGAACCATCGCATGTATGTCCTCCTCGGATTGAGAGATTTAACCTGCTATAAAATCTAGCATATTAATTTGTAGTAGTCAAGGCCATCCCTTGGAGTGGCGCTTTATATTAAATCTGTTTCAGCAAGCGCAATATGCGAACCATGACGATATTCACCGGAAATTATTTTGTCTGCGATTATTTTCTCCACTTTGTCCTGAATCGCTCGATTAAGAGGGCGGGCTCCGAACTTGGGATCACTTCCCTCTTTAACAAGGAAATCTAGAAGCGCCTCATTTACCTCAAGCGTCATGCCTTTCTCTTTTAGTCTCCACTGTAGTCTTTTCAGGAGAATCTTTGCAATCTCACGAAGATGTTCGTCTTTAAGCGGGTGGAAGAGCACCACACCGTCAAAACGATTTAGGAGCTCGGGTTTGAAAATATCTCTCTGTACAATACTCTCCACAATTTCGTCCTTCTTTTTCATCAAATCCTCACCTCTCTGCACTGCTTCAAATATCAAATCACTTCCAGCGTTTGAGGTCGCCACTATTAAGAGGTTGCGAGCAGAAACCTTACGTCCGGTAGCATCTGAAAAGATGCCTTCGTCTAGAATTTGTAAAAATAAATCCAAGACAGATCCTGTGGTCTTCTCAAATTCGTCTAAAAGCAAAACTCCATACGGATTTTCACGTATGAGAGACGCAAGCACTCCTGGCGTATCGTCAGAATATCCCCCGATTAGACGATTCAAAGCGTCAGATGTACTGTACTCAGACATATCAAGACGCAGTACTTTGGCGTCTTGCCCGAAAAATATTTCTGCCAGAGCCTTCGTAGTTTCAGTCTTTCCCACTCCTGTAGGACCTAGGAATAGAAATGTACCCATAGGCCGATTATCCGCGCTGATGCCTGAGCGCGCTCTGCGAAGAGCGGCAGAAACCATTGATACTGCTTCATTTTGACCAATTATTCTTTCGTGAAGCAGTTCCTCAAGCTTAGTCAGTTTCATTCTCTCCGCGTCCTCGAGCTCACCCGTCGGCACTCCTGTGCGAGTCTTCACTACTTTAAGCACATCATCGTCTAAAATCACTCTTTCTCCGCTGGAACGCGCAAATGAGCTGGCTTCAACAAGCAAGTCTCCAGCTGTATCATATAGCGGACTGTCCACAAAATATCTGCCTGCGGATTCTACCGCCTCTCTTACCGCAGGGTACGTAAAATAGACCCCTTCTTCACTCTCAAGACCAATTACCCTTTCAAGAAGTATGGAAGATACTTCTTCTCGACTTGCGCCTTTTATCAAAATCACTTCAAAATGCTGCATCAACTCATCATCGTGTTCTAAGGTTCGATGGAAGCTAACCGTGTCTGAAACGGCAACGACATGAAATGCTGGTGAAGAAAGGTATTTAGCAATCAAAGAAGATGCCTCCACACCCAATGCAAGCGCACCATGCAAGAGAGCCTCTATATCTGGGATTACAAGAATGATATTCCCCGATTTTATTACGTCGTCAAATATGCTAATCAGGGCCCTCTCAAATCCTGTCTTTGATTCGTGATACGAAAGTATAGAGTCAGTATTAAGTACCTGAAACTTCATATCCGTCAAAGCTCTGGTGCAGAGGCCCCTATCAATCCTGCGCGCTAAGCCCTCTATGATTTCCATTTTCCCCGACCCTTCTTCTCCAACAATAATGACGTTGGCATCAGCGGACTTGGAAAGAAGGGTTTCAAGAGTCATTACTTCTTTAGGGTGAACCTCCTCTTCTTGCAGTGCTGAATACCTTAGTGGTGTACTAAAACGCTCCAGATTATATGCCGCTCCGTATGCCCACGATCTGCCAATAGGTTCATATCGCGCTAACCGCTCATATTTCCACCACATATCGGAGTGAATCGCCCGCCTGCGCAAACCAGCGACCCATTGAAAAGCGCCTGCAAGCAATTCGGCATTCACTTTGTGAGCGAGAAGAAAGTTTTCAAACTCCTTATCTGCTCTAATGACTGCTTCAAACAAAGAAACATCCTTATCGGTAGAATCTCTAACTGAAAGCAGTGTGTCCTTTATGTAAAGTTTCCTTCCAGATAAAAAATCAGAAAGCGCGTGGCCATTAATACCAGAACGATTCAGGGATTGCCTGCCATATGCAGAATCTATAAAGCTCTTCGTAACATCGGTGCTTGAGAGAGTGAAGACAATAGAAGCAAGTTCAGCAGAGTTGTCTCCCTCGCCGGAGAGAGAAAGAAATTTGGAATAGAAAAAAGCGTCCAGCGCTAAGAGAACGAGCCAGATTGATAAAAGAACAAAGAAGATTCCAGTCATGTCCTCTGTTGTATCAACAAATATGCCAGAAGCCATAGCGAACGATGCGACAAGCAAGAGAAGGACGAGCTTCATGGCAAACTTTCGATAGACAAAAGGAAAAGTCTTATCCAAAAAAGAAACCGCTCTCCAAGACTTCAATTCTATTTTAAGATCTGGTAAGGTCATGAAAATATTTTGACAATCCCTATTGCAAAAAGAAAAGCAACGATAGCGGGAAACAAGGCCCAGAAAACAAACACAAGCGCGGAAATCAGGAGTACCAAGATTACCGCGACGATGCCGACAGCAAGAGCAAAAGTGCGGATCACGAATCCAACAAGGCGCATGATCAAATTGACAATGAGAGTGGAAAAAAATCCTTCTGGATCAAAACCTTTTTCGTAATTCTCCTTCATCCTCTTCCATGGCGCAAAAAGTGTCCTTACTAAAAAGGTAATAGAAAAAAAGGAAATAGTGAAACGGATAAATTGAGAGCAATTCCTCGCTAAATCTTTCCACGCTCTGGAGTAATGCCAACGAAAGTATTCAGGCAAGAAAATTAGAAGATCCATTTGCAAATTATATACTATTCTGTGCCCTTCTTTAAGATAACCTTATTGCCGAATCGTAGGTCAATAGACGATACGGTGAGCTCTTGATTGTCCACAACTTTTAGCTTACTGTCGGCAAGAACTGACGCAAGATTGGAAAGCGTGGCTGTAATGTCATCACGCAAAGAGAAGATGATATCTCCCCCACTCACTGATAGTTTGAAAGATCCTTTTGAAAGTGGAGATATGCTTTGGGGAATCAAAGAGAGATTACGTACTCCTGCCTTAAAAGCTTCTACATTTTTAAATTCTTCCGAGGACAAATATAGAGCGCCAATAACTTCGTCCTCAATGTTTCCATAATATATAAAATAGACGCCCGGAGAAAAATCTCCCGCCTCTTCAAAAACAAGTCCTTTATTGTCTATAAAATAGCAGAGTTTTGTATCCAGATTGCGACACCAAAGAGCGGAAGGTTTTCGCATCTCAACACTTATCTCTAGCATATTAAGAGAGTTCAAATTTAGTTCCACTGTGTCTATTTGCGTAAATTCTTTTGAGAGCGAGGATTTGATATCTTCTTTGGAGTATAGAACCGCATTGTTCTTAGGAAATAGAAAGAAATATTTACCCGCAAGGCGTTCTTCCGCTAAGGATTTTATGTCACTCGCTAAAAGAGTATTTGCGCCAATGACTTCTATCTCTTTAATTCTCAAAAAATCCGCATACGAAAGCCACAATGGCATAGCTATAATAAGCAGTATCAGAAAAAGCCAGAAAATTACTCTGCGAGCAACCTTCATGCGACGACGCCTAATCAAAGCCGGTGAGCGCAATGATAAAGACATTAAATTTGGTTACATCTTTTTTATAAAATCTCTGCCCCCCATGTACGGCCGAAGTACTTCTGGAATTGCCACGGATCCATCTGCTTGCTGATAATTTTCCACTAGAGACACGAGAACACGAGGTGTTGGAATAGCAGTGCAATTAAGTGAATGAGCAAATTTGGTCTTGCCGTCGCCGTCTTTATAGCGGATATTAAGACGTCTTGTCTGGAAATCATGGAAGTACGAAGCTGAAGCAATTTCTCTGTACGTGTTCTCAAGTGGAACCCAAAGTTCAATATCATACTTTTTTACCTGACCAAGTCCAAGATCGGCTCCGCAATTAATAACAGTGTGATATGGGATTCCAAGACTTTCTATGAATTCTTCGGTATTACGGTTGAGCTCCTCGTGCAATCTGACAGACTCTTCGTGATTCGCTTCACAGAGAATCACTTGCTCAAGTTTGTAAAATTCGTGAACACGAATTAGACCTTTTACATCTTTGCTATGACTTCCAGCCTCACGGCGAAAACACGGAGAGAATCCCAAGTATTTTTTTGGAAAATCCTTCTTATCTAAGATTTCATTATCATGAAGTCCCATAAGCCCCACCTCTGCAGTACCAGCGAGATAATCTCCGTCTTGAGTCTTATATAAATCGTCTTCTCCTTGGGGAATAAACCCTGTGCCCATAAGATTTTCTCTTCTTACAAGAGAAGGCACAATGTAAAATGCAAATCCTTTTTTTGTGAAAAATTCTACAGCATAATTCCATATTGCGAGAGAAAGTAGGGCTCCGTCATTCTTAAGAAAATATCCTCTAAAACCAGCAACTTTTGTTCCGCGATCAAAATCCACCATATCAAGCGATTTCATTATTTCAATATGGTTTTTCGGCTTAAACGCAAACTCTGTGATATTACCCCATTTTTTTATTTCCTTATTATCCGCATCGCTGTCTCCTTCAGGAACTGAAACATCGGGAATGTTTGGAACCTGAAGCATCAGACTCTGCCACTCCTTCATTACCTTTTTGAGATTCTCTTCTTCGTTTTGGAGTTCCTCCTTAACCTGACGCATGCCGTCTATAAGTTGAAGCTTCAGGGTGGCATTAGTCTCTGACACCACTTTGTTGTTGAAATCATTTTGGACCGTCCTCTTGGCCTCTACAGAGGCAAGAATCTTCCTCCTTTCCTCGTCTGCTTCAATGAGCTTATCTACGCTAAATTTAATCCTCTTTTTTCTAGCGGCCTCTGTTATCAGATCCTTATTTTCGCGTATAAATTTGATATCAAGCATGAATGATTTTTAAGAAGTGAAGCGGCTATAAAAATCTTCACCCCGCCCTCCCTCTGGAGGGCGGGGTTCCTCACATTTATTCCAACTTCTATATATTACCAAAACAGATTAAAATTGATACATGGCCTATCAAATTCGTACTTTATCAAATTCGGAATTTCCTCCAAAGCTTAGGGAAATCCCCGATGTTCCTAAAAGACTTTTCTATGCCGGCAATCTTCCGACTGAAGGCAACAGAATTCTATGTATCGTCGGCGCTAGAAAATACACTCAATATGGCAAAGAGGCGCTAGAGGCGCTTATTGAAGGGCTTCGCGGCTACCCTATTACGATAGTATCCGGTCTTGCGCTAGGCACAGATTCTTTGGCCCATCGAGCTGCGCTAAAAAATAAGATTCAGACTATCGCGGTCCCAGGGTCTGGTCTTGAGCCAAAAGTCATTTATCCTAGCTCACACGCTCGACTTGCAGATGAAATTGTAAGTTCCGGCGGAGGCTTGCTCTCAGAATTTGATAATGACTTCAGAGCGACACTGTGGTCATTTCCTAAACGAAACAGAATTATGGCGGGCATGAGTGACGCGGTACTTGTAACAGAGGCTGAATTAAAGTCCGGCACTCTCATTACCTCTCGCCTTGCCACGGACTACAATCGCGAAGTGATGACCGTTCCGGGATCAATATTTTCCAAAAACTCAGAAGGTCCTCACATGCTAATCCGCCTTGGCGCAACGCCTATTACAAAGAGCGAAGATGTTATCAGAGCGCTTGGCCTTGAGCTCAAACCTGAAAACTCCAAATCACACGATATATCGTATGATTCTCTCTCGATGGACGAAAGAAAAATTGTAGAAAAACTCCGTGAGCCCATGTCACGTGATGAACTGATACGTTCTATTGGAATGCCTGCGAGTGATATCAATATGATTCTTACTGCTATGGAAATAAAGGGGATTGTTACAGAAAATATGGGAGAAATTCATCTGTGCTAATGAGTTTAAGTCTGATAGTCTTAATGACAGATTTTTGGAAGGAGGAAACGTGTCCAGACGAAGGCAGGTGGCATTTCGCGAGCTCGGACTGAACCAGCAATTTTCCACGGAAGAAATAGCCAACGAGAGCAACACCTACTGCAAGATTGAGCAGATGAAACTGTCAACAGGAAAAGTCAATGCAAGGAATGTGCTCACGCGCACCAGACATTACTTCCCCGGTTATACCATCGTCTGGATAACTCAAAGAGAAAGCCTTTAAGATAGGAACGTTCCTCACAATGTGAGGAACGTTTTTTGTTTATGAAGAGTTGCGTAAAAAATCATACTGTAGTACTAATGTTCTCTAATGAGCAAAAAACTTTTAATCGTTGAGTCTCCTGCGAAAGCAAAGACAATAGGAAAGTATATTGGCGACGAATATAAAGTCGTTGCTTCTGTTGGTCATGTCCGAGATTTACCGAAATCAAATAAGAAAGCAATAGATATTTCGGGTGGATTCATACCTCATTACGAAATCAGTAAGGGAAAAGAAAAGGTTATATCCGAAATAAAAAACCTTGCTCATAAATCCGAAGAAATCCTTCTTGCAACCGACCCGGATAGAGAGGGAGAAGCCATAGCATGGCACTTAGCGCAAATTATCTCTGGAGATAATAAATCGAAATCAAAGAAGATTATCCGAAGGGTTACTTACCATGAGATTACCAAGGAAGCTATTGAGGAAGCTCTCAAAAGCCCTCGCGAAATAGATATAAATCTCAAGACTGCGCAAGAAGCGCGTCGTGTGCTGGATAGGCTGGTAGGCTATGATCTTTCTGGGCTAATTTGGAAAAAAGTGCGATACGGTCTCTCTGCAGGGCGCGTACAATCTCCTGCCCTACGCATCATTATGGAGAGAGAAAGGGAGATTCGCGCCTTCAAACCGGAAGATTTCTGGGTAATTACCGCAAATCTCACAACAAGCAAGAGCGGAGACCTCCTTTTCACCTGCGAAGAAGAGCCCAGGGAATTAAAAAAGGTTGAGGAAATTCTTGAAATCGGCAAAAGAGAAAAATGGAGCGTTAAGTCGGTCAAAGAAACCGAAGTAAAGCACTCACCAAGACCTCCCTTTATCACATCCACTCTTCAACAAGCGGCAAGTTCAAGACTCGGATTTTCTCCCTCCCGAACAATGTCTGTAGCCCAGAAATTATACGAGGCTGGAATTATTACCTACATGCGAACTGACAGCACAAATTTGAGTGCGACTGCGATTGGTCAGATCAATTCGGTAATACTTAAAAAATATGGAAAGGAATATCTAGAAAATCGCAGATTCGCAGGAAAGAGCAAGAACGCCCAAGAAGCTCACGAAGCAATACGCCCCTCAAATGTCTCAAATGAAACTGCTGGGATTAACGAGGAGCAAAAAAAGCTTTACAGACTAATATGGGAGAGGACCGTGGCTTCACAGATGAAGAGCGCCTTAGTGCTTCGCACAAAGGTAAGCGCGAATGTTGATAGCGAATCCATACCAAACTTTGCTATAAATGGCTCGCGAATACTTTTTGACGGCTGGCTTAAAGCCGATTTTCGCGCTCGGAAAGATGACGTGGAGCTTCCAAAACTTGCAAACAACGACAAGCTTGATCTTAAATCAATTGATTCTGAGGGAAAGCAAACTGAACCACTACCCCGATATTCTGAAGCGGGACTTGTGAAAGAATTGGAGAAAAGAGGAATCGGTCGGCCTTCTACTTACGCATCAATCATAAAGACCCTCGTAGACCGCGGATACGTGGAAAAGCAAGACCGCGCGCTTGTGCCGACAGACACAGGAGACGTAGTAAGTACTTTTTTGGAAAATAATTTTGCCAAATATATTAGCGACTCATTCACCGCGGAGATGGAGGACGAGCTCGATGATATCGCAATCGGCAAACGCGCGTATGTAAAGACACTTAAAGATTTTTATACGCCATTTTTAAAGGAAATTAAATCTAAAGATAAGATGGATAAACTCACCACCCTCGGAATAGCTGATAAGAAATGGAAATGCCCAAAATGCAAAGCAGGGATGGTCATTAAACTTGCGAAAAATGGAAGATTCCTCTCATGTGAAAGATTTCCCGAGTGTACCGGAGCGAGAACTATTGATGGAGAAGAGCTTGCCGGACCGAAGGACACTGGAGAGATCTGCCCCGAGTGCGGCAAAGGGAATCTTGTGGAGCGAGACGGACGTTTTGGAAGATTTATCGCTTGCGCTACCTACCCAAAATGTAAATTCATAAAAAAGAGCGCTGAAGAAGAAGCAAAATCAAAGACAGGGGTAAAGTGCCCTGTGTGTGGTGACGGAGAAATGGTGGAAAGACGCGGAAGATTCGGACTCTTCTATTCCTGCAGTAACTATCCTAAATGCAAAAACGCAATAAAAGCAAAACCGACTGGAGACATCTGCAAACTCTGCGGCTCACTCATGATGAATGGGACAAAAACGATTCCGGAACGATGCAGTAATAAAGCCTGCGTAAACCACAATCCGCATAAAATAAAATCCTGATGTAATTCCTCATTTGATTTAGTAAGTTATTTGGATAGAATGGGGAAATGATATCAGCCAAAGAGATAATTGGCCTCATTGATTCCCCTTCCAGAGAAGATATTCTTCTCGTTGAGAGTGCGTACGAGTTTGCCGAAAAAGCGCATGAAAGACATGAGAGATTTTCTGGAGAGCCATATTTTATCCACCTTACCGAGACAGCGAAAATCTTAGCGGAATATGGCATGAGCGCCACTACAATTGCCGCGGGTCTGCTTCACGACTCTATTGAAGATACCGAGGTCACGGAAGAAATGCTTAAAGAAAAGTTTGGTCCTGAAATCCTATTTCTCATTGATGGAGTAACAAAACTCGGCCAACTTAAATACAGAGGTTCCGACAGGCACAACGAGAGCCTCCGCAAACTTTTTGTAGCCATGTCGGAGGACATAAGAGTGCTTATGATAAAGCTCGCGGACAGGCTCCACAATATGCGCACTCTTTTTCATGTGCCGAAGGAGAAACAAAAACGAATTGCCGCGGAGACTCTCGAGATTTACGCGCCCATCGCGTACAGACTAGGCATAAGAAAACTATCAAGAGAGCTCGAGGATTTGGCTTTCCCTTATGTCTATCCGGCTGAAGCAAAGAGGCTTAAGGAGCTCACCAGAGAACGATATGATAAAAACCTGGAGGGCTTGGAGAAATTCCTTAAATCTGTAAAGAAAGCTTTGGCAAAAGAAGGGATAACAAAAGTTCGTACCGAATACCGAGTCAAAGGACTATACAGTCTTCATAAGAAACTTCTCATAAAAAAGAAAGACCCAGACCAAGTCTTTGATGTGCTGGCTTTGAGAATCATCGTCCCGCAGATTACCGATTGTTATCAAATACTTGGCATTATTCACGGTATCTGGCGCCCCCTACCGGGAAGGATCAAAGACTACATCGCATTCCCAAAACCCAACGGTTATCAAGCACTTCAAACTACCGTCTTCACTGGCGACGGCAGTATTGTAGAGGTGCAAATTAAGACAGAGGAGATGCATAGACATGCGGAATACGGCATAGCATCGCACATGTCCTACAAGCTGGGAAATGTGGCAGGCAAGGTTCCGGAGAGTTTACAATGGATAAAACACCTATTGCCAAAACAGCTATCAAAGGACACAGCGTCAGTAACCTCAAAGACTTTCAGCAAAAACAAAGATGTTCCGCAGTGGATAAAAGAAATTGTGGAGCACCACAATATTGAGGATGATAATGAGAAATTCCGCGAGGGACTGCGAAGCGATTTTTTTGAACACCGCATATTTGTGTTTTCTCCAAAGGGAGACGTGGTTGACCTTCCACGAGCATCAACCCCGGTGGATTTTGCTTATTCAATACACTCCGACATCGGCAATCATATGGCTGGAGCTAAAGTAAATGGAAAATTAGTATCGCTAGATACGGCTCTGCACAATGGCGATATCGTGGATATCACGACAAAGACCGGAGCCAAACCGTCAACAAAGTGGCTTGAATATGCTAAAACTACAAGCGCCAAACACAAAATCAGATCTGCGGTGCATAAACGCGAAAATAAGAAAAATTAGATTGAGAAATTCTTCACAGAATACATCTCTTCATCGCTCCCCTCTTCTTTAGAAATCTCAATTGGAGATCTGTCATCAATTGTGGCGACTTTTTCCTCTTGTGAGATTGGATTTGCTTCCTCAAATTTATTGAGTGCGTCATTTGGACCTCCAGCTGGAGGCCGGCCATTTGACTGGATAATATCAAGCAGAGTTTTCAAATCGTCGTTTGAGAAGAAATCTATCATCACCTTACCACCAACATCTCGACGCTCGATCTGGACCCGCGTGCCCAGAGCTTCGCGAAGCTTCTCTTCAAGATCTATTATTTCAGGATCTATTGCCCTCTCTTTCTTTCGAACCCTATCTACCGCTATTCGCCTTGCTATACCCTCTGCTTCTCGTACAGTCAGCTTCTTGAGCGTTATCTCTTTGAAGAGGACAAGCTGTTCTTCTGTTCTATCTGTGAGCATCATCAAAGGTCTGGCATGACCTTCTGAGATTTTGCCTTGAGACAAAGCGTCCAAAATATCCGGAGGTAATGTGAGAAGACGCAAAGTGTTTGATACATATTCCCTGCTCTTTCCGACTTTTTGAGCAATGATGTGATGTTTAAAACCAAATTCATTTGCTAATCGTTCAAACGCCCTCGCCCTATCAACCGCATTTAAATCCTCTCTTTGAATATTTTCTATAATAGCGAGCTCCAGCTTCATTAGGCTGGTATCATCTCCGGTCTTAATTAGACACGGCACTTGGGAGAGACCTGCGAGTTTGGATGCGCGAAGACGCCGCTCACCGGCGATAAGCTCATACTTAACATCTAGTCCTCCTTCGGGCTTCTCAAATTCATTGCGTGTAACGACAAGTGCTTGAAGTACACCATATTGGCGGATTGAATCTGCAAGGCTTCTGAGTTCCGGCTCGCTAAACTCCCTCCTTGGCTGAAAAGGATTGGGCTCAATCTTGTCAACGTCAATCCAAAATATTGAGTCGTTGTAGTATTGGGACATAGCTGTATTTTAACACAGAGAAAAATTGAAAAAAACCCATATTTATAGTAACGTGACAGTGTTTGCTGGGGTGGCGGAATTGGTAGACGCGATGGACTCAAAATCCATTGTCCGCAAGGATGTGAGAGTTCGAGTCTCTCCCTCAGCACATTTGATGAAATCTAAAATTATAGGAATAGTCGGGCCGACCGCCTCTGGAAAAAGTGATTTAGCTGTAAAACTCGCTAGAAAATTCAATTGCGAGATTGTTTCTGCTGATTCCAGACAGGTTTACAAGGGATTAAATGTCGGAACAGGTAAAATTACAGAAAAAGAGATGCAGGGGGTGTGTCATTATCTTCTTGATGTTGCAAATCCAAAAAAGAAACTAACGGTCACACAATTCAAGAAGCTTGGTGAAAGAGCAATTCGCAACATAGAGAAAAAGAACAAATTACCCATAATCTGTGGTGGAACAGGCTTTTATGTAGATACACTTCTGCGAGGAGCAGAGTTTCCTGAAGTTCCGCCAAACCCTGCCTTAAGAAAAAAACTAGAGAAACTATCGACCCGAGAACTATTCAATATGCTTAAGAAGCTGGATCTTCGAAGATCTAGCGAAATTGATAAAAGCAACCCAAGAAGACTGACTCGTGCAATTGAGATTTCAACAAAATTGGGAAAAGTACCGACAATTAAAAATATTGAAACTAGATATGACATCTTGTGGATTGGAATAAAACCTAAAAAAGAAATCTTGAAAAAAAGGATACATGCTCGCCTCCTTTCACGCCTAAGACAAGGAATGATTGAAGAGGCAAAAAGACTGAGAAAAGATGGAGTGAGTTTTAAAAGAATGGAGGAATTGGGCCTCGAGTATAAATACTTGTCATACTTCCTTCAAAATAAGATAGACCTTAAGGAGTTTGAAACATCACTTGAAAAAGAAATTTACAAATACGCAAAGAGACAAATGACTTGGTTTAAAAGGTATAAAGATATTATCTGGTTTGATTCTTCAACAGGCACTAATAAAATGAAAATTGAGAACACTGTGAAAAACTTTATTTGACTTTCTCATTTATTTACGGCATCATCTCGTCTAGAAGTTCTTCGAGGAGGCAAGATGGATACTCAAATCAAGGTCATAGCAGTGATGCTAGGGTCGATTATCGCCCTCGCTATTATCGTCGTGATCCTCGGTTGTTACTTCGCGCAGTTCCGGATTCGAAATCGCAAGAGCGATGAATTCGTACAACGTTCAACAGTGAGGTTCCTGGGATGATCACCGTCTGGAGAAAAGTTCGAAAAAGGAGTCCGGGTTTCGGCGGCTTCATCGTCGGAGGGATGATAGCGCTCGCCACAACGAGTGTTCCACCTGTTGCCATTGCTGCCGGCTTTTACAGCTTGTTTGGTCTGATTGGCTTGGACTCAAGCGGCAGATCAAATTCCAGCTACTGAAGCGCACACCCCCGTCGCAACACGCGACGGGGTTTTCGTTTGTAAGGGCACGTAAATCTGCTAATATAACGAAGCTTGGGAGCTTAGTTAAATGGTATAACTGCGGTCTCCAAAACCGCCGTCGAGGGTTCGATTCCTTCAGCTCCCGCCCTTGCTCATCCAGCAAATTACATGAAATAATCAAAACCCGCCGGTGGCGGGTTTTGATTATTTCTTGGCTTCCTTAAAAGTCACTCTTTTTCTTAGCTTTTTTGAATACTTTTTCAGCTCAATTTTACGCTCCACTTTCTTGCGGTTTTTTCGAGTGAAATAGACTTCACCTGTTTCCTTGTTTTTAAGTTGTATTAGATTATCTTGCGACATCGGATTATAGTTCAGCTAGGATATCATTTGATGTAAAAAAAGCAACAGGGTCCTGGAACCCTGTTATCTCATTCGCCGTCTTTACCCAATGGGTGAGACAACCCACTGGACTAGGTCTTAATGCCCGCACAAGGTATGAATGATGCGAAACATGACCAGGCCGTAGAAGCGCGCCGTCGGATAGCACGGGAGAAACCGGCATCTCAATCAACTTTGTTATCCAGGAACTCAGCTGAAAGAACTTCCGACACTGTGCCACTCGGTGGCACAAAAGATTGATGCCGTACTCCAATAATATGCTATCAACTTAATATATAGAGTCAATATACCAACAAACAAATTTACAAAAGTCGTTTTAACAGTCAATATGTAGTAACCTGAATCTATGTAAAACAAACGGGTGTTTAATTAAAATAAATCTCATGGATAAAATTGGACCTGAAGTAATAGTCAAGATTTACGACCCCAAAATAGGAATGCGAGGGTTTTTGGTAATTGATAGTACAAGACTAGGTCTTGGTAAAGGCGGAATTAGAATGACTTCCGATGTAACAGAGGAAGAGGTAAAACGTTTGGCAAGGACAATGACATTTAAGAACGCTCTAGCCGGTATTCCATTTGGAGGCGCAAAGGGCGGAATAATCTGGAAAGGCGGAGATGATTCATTGAAAAAACAATTTATCCAGAGTTACGCGAAAACGGTTAAACCCTATACTCCGAAAATGTATGTGGCAGGACCAGATGTGAATACAGGAGAGCGGGAAATGCAATGGTTTGTAGAAGCCACAGGCAACTGGCGCTCGGCTACAGGTAAGCCTGCAAATTTGTGCATGAAAATCTTTGGCAAGAAGGGAGAGAAGTGTGGAATACCCCATGAATTCGGCTCAACAGGCTTTGGAGTCGTGCAATCTACGCTTGTAGCCGCAAGGCTTAGAGGAATTGATATTAAGAAAGCCACAGTGGCAATTGAGGGATTCGGCAATGTTGGCACATTTGCCTTTGATTATCTGCAAAAACTTGGATCAAGAATCGTCTCTGTTGCCGATAGTCGTGGCGCAATCTATAACGAGAAAGGATTAGATTTCAAAAAAATGATGGGGCTGAAAAAGAAAGGAAGATCTGTATGTGATTACAAACCTGGAAAAAAGATGGATAGAAGCAAGATTTTCGGACTTAACGTGGACATCCTTATTCCAGCCTCTGTTACTGATGTAATCGACGATAGCAACAAGCACCATATCAAGGCCAAAATAATTGTAGAGGGAGCTAATATTCCAATGAGAGAAGATGTTGAGAACTGGTTGTGGAAGAAAGGAATAATGATTGTCCCAGACATGATTGCAAATGCCGGAGGGGTAATATCATCTTATGCAGAGTATCGTGGCTATAATCCAAAGAAGATGTTTGAATTGGTAGAGAAAAAAATTAAAAAATCCACTCTAGCTGTCTTGGAGGAATCAATAAAAAGAAAAGTAAACCCAAGAATAATTGCTATGGAAATCGCACAAAAAAGACTTGGCTTTAAAAAGTAAGGGTGTGCGTCGGGTAGGATTCGAACCTACGTAGCCCGAAGGCGAGAGATTTACAGTCTCTTGTAATTGACCACTCTACCACCGACGCAATGGAGTTATTCTATAGAAGAAAGCGATTTTATCAAGACTTCTTGGTCGAAGACTCTTCAATAATGCTCTGTGCCCAGATGCTTCCCTTTCTGCCTTTTCGCACGTCAAAAGTAAATTCGTCCTTCGCAACATCTACAGTAATTGTCCCGCCCTTGAGCACTCCTTTTGAAATCATCAGTGATGCGATAGGTGTAAGAATTTTATTCTGAATAAGACGTTTTAGAGGTCTTGCTCCGTACTGAGGGTCATACCCTTCTTTAGAGAGCTTATCTATTGCTGACTTGGAAAGTTCCAAAGCGACCTCTTTTTGAGCAAGTCTCTCCCTGGCAAGCCCGACTTGAATCGTTACAATCTCCCTAATAGCTTCAGGAGAAAGAATGTTAAAGAGAATAATGTCGTCAAGGCGATTCAAAAATTCCGGTCTGAAGTGCTCCTTCACAGACTCCATCACCTTATCTTTTGCTTCCTCATAGTTCGAGCGTGTGCCTTTCTCATAAGCAAAACCAACCTTCTGCATTTTATCAATATATTGAGCCCCGATGTTTGAGGTCAGAATAATTACGGTATTTTTGAAGTTAACTGTCCTGCCCTTCGCGTCTGTGAGCCTTCCATTATCAAGCACCTGTAGGAGAATATTAAAGACTTCCGGGTGCGCCTTTTCTATTTCATCAAAGAGAATCACCGCATACGGCCTGTGTCTTACCATTTCAGTAAGTTGACCTCCTTCATCATGTCCCACGTACCCTGGAGGTGAACCAATGAGTTTTGAGACAGAGTGTCTCTCCATAAACTCAGACATGTCCACTCGTATCAATGCTTTCTCATCATCAAATATAAATTCAGCCAAAGCTTTTGTAAGCTCTGTCTTTCCAACACCTGTTGGACCGAGAAACATAAATGATCCGATTGGTCTGTTTGGATCAGATATTCCGGCGCGAGAGCGTTTGATAGTATCGGAAATTTTTCCAACCGCTTCGTCTTGTCCGATGATTCTGCGTTTCAAAAATTCTTCCATGCGCGAAAGCTTCTCTGCTTCTTCTTCAAGCATTCGAGATACCGGTATTCCGGTCCAACGTGAAACCACGTCCGCGATATCCGCCTCCATAATTTCCTCTTTAAGGATTCTCCTAGAGCTCTGTAGTCTCTTCAGTCTTTTAGCTTTCTGATCAAGTTCAGTGTTAAGAGCCGGGATTTTGCCATATCTGATTTCTGCGGCAACGGAGAGATCAGACTTTGCTTCTGCCGCTTCAGCTTCAAGACGCATAGTCTCCAATTCTTTTTTGATCCTCTTTATGTCTCCTACTGTCTCTTTCTCGTTTTTCCATTTAAGCTCCACTTCAGAGGTCTTCTCTTTAAAGTCTGCGATTTCTTTTTCAATTTCTTTTATTCTGCTTTTCACTTTTGTATTTTTTGAATCAGCAGAGATTTCTTGCTTAAGTGCTTCGCGCTCAATCTCAAGCTTCATTATTTTAGCGTGAGTTTCCTCAAGTACTGGGGGCATATTCTCTAAGGAAATCTTGAGGTGCGATGCCGCTTCATCAATAAGGTCAACCGCTTTATCAGGCAAAAACCTATCTGTAATATATCGGGCAGAAAGATTTACCGCTGCCACAATAGCATCATCGGTAATTCGTACACCATGATAGAGCTCATACTTTTCCTTCAAACCTCGCAAGATTGTGACTGCATCCTCCAATGAAGGCTCATTTACATAAACGGGCTGAAAACGCCTTGTAAGAGCAGGGTCCTTCTCAATATGCCTTTGATACTCTTTGAGGGTTGTGGCCCCTATAGCGCGCAATTCTCCTCTTGCTAGAGGGGGTTTAAGCATATTTGAAGCGTCAATTGAGCCTTCCGCGGCCCCAGCTCCGACAATCGTGTGAATCTCATCAATAAATAGAATGATTTTCCCTTCGGATCTCTCAATTTCTTTCAAAATATTTTTAAGCCTCTCTTCAAATTCTCCACGATATTTTGTACCAGCAATGAGTAAGCCTAGATCAAGTGAGACTAGCTCTTTATCACGGAGTGACTCTGGAACATTTCCCGATGCCATCTTCAATGCGAGCCCCTCTACAATCGCGGTCTTACCAACCCCAGCCTCTCCGATAAGGATAGGATTATTTTTTGTCCTACGAGAAAGTATTTGGATTATTCTTGAAATCTCTGTGTCTCGTCCGATAACAGGATCCAGCTTGTTTTGCGAAGCGAGCTTTGTGAGGCTCCGAGTATATTTAAGCAGTGATTTTAATTTTTTGGGTTCTTTCTCGTTGTGCACCTTAGCGCTTCTAAGCTCTTCAATCACGCGTACGACAGTGCTGTGGTCAAGCTTGAATCGCGCAAGTAGCTCTTTGGCTGGCCCCTGCACATCTATCGCTGAAAGAAAGAGATGCTCAGTAGACACAAATTCATCTTTTAGATTTGTGGCGACTTTTGTGCTTGCTTCAATAATCTGAGCAAGCTCTGGAGTAAGAAATATTTGATATGACGGTGTGATTGTCCGTGCGGCTTCGCTAGACTCTATAGATTCCAAGATAGAATCTGTAAGCAATATGGTATCCACCTCAAGTTTGTCTAATATTGATGTAACCATGCTTTCCTCCTGCAGAATCAAAGCCGCCAAAAGGTGCATTGGCCCGACATGATTTTGACCACGCTCAATCGCGAGCTCATGGGCTTTTCGTATGGCTTCCTTTGCTTTTGTTGTAAATTGGCCGAATGGAGGCATAGGAACTCCATTATATTACACTTAACACCTTAAGTAAATGCAAATTAATTCCAACCTTTGTCTAAAATTCTCTTTACGATGAATGCCGGAACAAATGTTTGATTTGCGCTGTCATGAGAAACTCTAAGTCCTATAACATCTCCCGAAAGATTTACTAGAGGAGCGCCGAACACACTTGCTTGTGTCGCAATATCGGTCTCAATTGAGAGGATGTCTTTGTTTTCCGCTCCCCCTTTGTTCACTCCAACAATCCTTCCAATAGAAACCGTATTTTTATCTCTGCCATCCAAAGTGATAACGGACTGCCCTAGCTGTGGCTCCGCTGTCCCGAGAGTAGCCGGTAGTGTTTTAACAGGATTTTTCTGGTCTTTTATTACGGAAAATACAGCTAATCCTTCCGCCACATCAGAACCTACCACCCTAAGCTGATGCGTTGAACCATCTCCAAATCTGGCGGTATATGTGGAGTTCGGATTCAATATGTCCCTTCTTGCAGAAATGACCGTGCCGTCTTTATTTATCAGCACTCCCATTCCATAAAACAAATTGATTCCATCTACCAGAGAATTGTCTGTAATCCTGGCAGTGCTATTTGTATTGCTTGAGATTGCGTCTAATACCAAATCTTCCTCTTTCACCACAACTGTTACCTCTCGCACCGTTTCGCCACTGCTACTTCCTTCAATAGCAACTTGTTCAATCGTTTTTTCCACTACGCGATTAATAACTTGCGTAACAGAAGGTGGCGCCTGCTGAAGAAGAGACGTCGTAATGATCCCCGTTGCAATTGAGGTAACAAAACTCACAAGAAGCGTCAGGAGGATCAGCTGATTTTTATTGAGTTCTTCCATCCCGTACGAAATAGGTCGCGATCAGCGAAGCCTATGTAATTACTATGTTGTTATTAATCATGATTCTAGGAGATTATATCATAAAGCTTTTTTTAAAATCGTGACCGCGATTTCGTACGGGATCCATCACCAGTATTCTACAAAAAACGTCTGCGGTAAGCAATCATTAAGAAATGCATTTTTTCAATATCTTTAAAAACTTTTTCACCTCCATCTCCGTGGTCCACCTGCCTAAAGTAATCCGGAGTGATGACTCGGCGCAGTCTTTTCCACCGATCGCCTCAAGCACATAAGAGCGGCTATTTTCCGAAATGGTCTTGCACGAGCTTGAAGAAGATACCGCAACCCCATTGGCATCAAGTTTCAAAACTAAAAATTCTGAATCAACTTTAGGAAAACAAACATTTACATTATTTGGTAGTCGTAAATCTAGAGACCCGTTGACCCTACTATTTTTGGCAATTTTCTTAATGCCTTGGAATATTTCCCTCTGGAGTCTTGCAATTCTTTTTGATTCCCTTTCACGCATCTTCTCTGTAATTGAAAGAGCCTGAGCTATGCCAACGATCGCCGGAATATTTTCTGTTCCGGAACGTCTGCCTTTCTCCTGACCTCCTCCAAGAATCAGAGGGGTAATGAGAACTCCTCTTTCCACAAAAAGAATTCCGACTCCCTTTGGTCCGTAGATCTTAGCTCCGTCCAGAGTAAGAAAATCACAGTGGAGCTCCAGAACATTCAGAGGAAGATAGTTTACAGCCTGACTGGCATCCACATGCAAGTGAATTTGTTTTTTCGTGCTTTTATTTCTCTTCTCAAATTGCCGTATCCTCTTGGCAATCTCTCGTATTGGCTGAATTGTTCCAATTTCATTGTTGGCATACATAGCCGATACAAGGACAGTGTTTTTAGAAAGCGCCTTGCCAATTTCATCAGCAGAAATGATTCCATCTCCATTTGGGTAGACAATCGTCACCTTTGCGCCCAGACTTTCGCAATATTTTGTCGCCTCAAGCACAGCAGGGTGCTCAAAGGCAGTAGTAACGATATGCGGTCTCTTTATTCCAAGCTGTCGAGCTTTCAAAAAAATGCCGATTATGGCCAAATTTGCAGACTCTGTGCCACTGCCAGTAAAGACTATTTCATCTGGCAAAGCGCGCAAAATATCGGCTACAATTTTGCGTGAATCTTCCAAGATCTTCTTAGATTCAACCCCCTCTCCGTATATAGCCGAGGGGTTCGCAAATTTCCGCGAAAAATACGGCCTCATGGCTTTTTCAACACGGGGGTCAACGGGTGTCGCAGATGCATAATCTAGGAATATCCTTTGCGGTTTTTTTGTAGTTCTACTCATCTTATTGATTCATAATCTATATGCGCATATAAAACCACACCTTGAGACAGAAGTACACCACTCAAGATAAAATTCTTGGACATGTTTTAAGATCGCAGTTTTCCAAAGTGGCGTACGAGGTATATAATGATGCCCTGTTAGTAAGTATCTCTCACTCTCATGCTTCAAATACCTACAATTGACACTTCACTCATGATTTACATTCTACTGGCCTTGCTTCTGACACTTGCAATTTGGATATTTATCCTCGAGAAGAGAATCAGAAAAATAATGGGTGGAAAGGATGCAAAAAGCCTGGAGGAAACGATCTTACAAATTCACAAGGAGGTTGATGATTTGCATACTTTTCGCAAAGATTCAATTGAATATCTTAAGAACATAGAAGCAAGACTCAAAAGAAGTGTCCAAGCAGTAGAGACCATTCGCTTCAATCCCTTTAAGGGCACGGGAGATGGTGGAAACCAGAGTTTCTCAACTGCTTTTTTAAATGAGAAAGGTGACGGTGCTTTGATCTCAAGTCTATATGTCAGAGATCATGTAAGTGTTTACTCAAAACCTGTAAAGAAATTCGCTTCAGAATTTGAGACAACAGAAGAAGAAAAGAATGCAATAAGAAATGCTCAGGAGTCGCTGGCCTACGAAAGCAAAGTGAAAAAATAATCCGGTAGAAAATCGGAGACAAAGGCCTCCATTGTGAAAGCGCGATTTGTGAGTAGAATAGGTCGGATACCTTAATAACACTTATATCAACATATTAAATGATTTATTTCATGCGGGATGAACAATAAGAAGGACAAAAAAATATTGCGACCGCCAGTGGTAGTGGTCATGGGACACATTGACCATGGAAAATCTACCTTGCTAGATTATATTCGCAAATCAAATGTGGTAGATAAAGAGGCCGGCGGAATCACTCAGCATATCTCTGCATATGAAGTCGTGCATAAAAGGGATGGCAAAGATTTTAATATTACTTTTTTGGACACTCCTGGACACGAGGCTTTTAAAAGTATTCGCTCCCGTGGAGCATCGGTTGCCGATATTGCTGTATTAGTGGTCTCAGCAGAAGACGGAGTGAAACCTCAGACAGTCGAAGCTCTCAATGTTATCAAAGAAGCTCAAATGCCCTATGTTGTGGCTATTAATAAAATCGATAAGCCTGGAGCAAATGTAGAGAAGACAAAACAAAATCTGGCTGAAAATGACGTTTTCTTGGAAGGATTTGGAGGAAGTGTTTCGTGGGGAGCTATTTCTGCTAAAACTGGCGAAGGAGTGAATGAACTCCTTGACCTGCTACTTCTGGTTGCTGAGCTAGAGGAACTTACCGGAGAAAGAGATGCTGAGGCTTCTGGAATAATCATTGAGAGCAATATGGATACAAAAAAAGGGATCTCCGTTACAGCAATAATAAAAAATGGAACATTAAAAAAAGGACAGTTTGCAGTGTCAGGCACTAGCATCGCCCCTCTTCGAATTTTTGAAAACTTCCTAGGCAAACCAATCAGCGAAGCTACCTTTTCTTCGCCAGTTCGAATCATTGGCTGGGACAGCGCGCCGAAAGTAGGCGCAGAATTTCAGGGGGTAAACACTAAAAATGAGGCCTTGGAAATTGTCGCCAAAAATGCTGAGGCGCAGACAACGAGTGAACAGTCGGCTGGAGACTCCGAAAGTGAGAAGACTGTCATTCCAATTGTTATAAAAGCAGACAGTGCCGGAAGTCTGGACGCTCTTGTCTATGAAATCGGGAAACTCGGTAACGACAGAGTTATTCCTAAAATTGTGCTTTCAGGCATCGGCCCACTTTCGGAAAATGATGTTAAAAGCGCCATGACGAAGGAAAACTCGCTTCTAATTTCTTTTCACACTAAGACAGACTCAAAAGCGGAGAGCTTGGCGCAAAGACTTGGAAAAGAAATTCACTCTTTTGACATCATATACAAACTCACGGAGTGGCTGGCGCAGGCGGTTTTGGAAAGAACTCCTTCAATTGAAGTAGAGGAAGCCGTGGGGGTTGCGAAAATTCTCAAAACTTTTAGCCAGAGCAAAGATAAACAAGTTGTCGGTGGACGAGTTGAATCAGGGATTATTTCAGTCGGAGATCAAGTGAGAATATTACGAAGAGATGCAGAGATTGTAAGAGGTCGAGTGAGAGAGCTCCAGCAGACAAAACAAAAGACCAGCTCTGTATCAGAAGGAGAATTTGGAGCAATGATTGAGGCAAAATTTGAAATCGCGATGGGAGATAAAATCGAAGCCTTAACTTTAGTAAAGAGATGATAAATGCGCGTCCAAACTCACATAGAAAAGAGAAATTACCCAAACTTTTAGAGCACTTGGCTGCTGAATTTGTCCAAAGAGAGTCAAATCAGACTTCACTCATCACGATTACAGGTTCAGATATTACTCCCAACCAAAGACGAGTAACAATTTACTTCACTACCCTTCCAGAAGGTCAAGAGGTAGCTGTTGGAGAGTTCCTGAAGAGAAGGACCCATGATTTTCTTCAGTTTGTTGACTCAAGAGCAAAAATTGGACGAATGCCGGAAATAGCTTTTGTCTTTGACAAGGGTGAGAAAAATAGACAACGCATAGATTTTCTGTTACAAAATGAGTGAGGAATTGTTTATTTTAGCTTTAGAAGGCGTAGTGGCGAAGTGGTAATCCCACAGGATCGGCGATCCACGGGACAGGCTCCACTCCGCTACTTCATAAGTGGTAAAGTTATGTATTGTTTCAAGATTGAGAAAGTTGTAAAAGGCGTAGTGGCGAAGTGGTAACGCAGCGGTCTGCAAAACCGCGATGCGCGGGTTCAATTCCCGCCTACGCCTCAACTAGAAACTATAGATTAGTTGCTAGTTACCAGATGCGCCCGGGTGACGGAACTGGTATACGTAGTCGACTTAAAATCGGCGGCCGTAAGGCATGTGGGTTCGATTCCCACCCCGGGCACAAGCAAATTTATTTGCTTCATGTGTTAAAATTTGAAATTGATTTTTTTGCGCCCATAGCTGTTTTGGTAGATAACAGCAGGCAGTGTAAGATATCTTAGTAATTAAAAAAATATGCGCCCATAGCTGTTTTGGTAGATATCAGCAAGTTATATAGAAACCAATGTGGTAATGTAATTGGAAAATAATATGCGCCCATAGCTGTTTTGGTAGATAACAGCAGGCGGAGTAAGATATCTTAGTAATTAAATAATATGCGCCCATAGCTCAGCTGGTAGAGCAGATCCCTCTTAAGGATAAGGTCGTAGGTTCGATCCCTACTGGGCGCACAAAGTACAGAACAATCTGCCCTGCGGCAGATTTTCTGACTTTGTGCGAGGCGCAGTGATGTTTTTGTTTGAGCTTTGCTCAATGCAAAAACCACGAGCCGGGGTCGCGAGATTTTTCCGGCAGGAAAAATACTTGTGACCACAGAGCGCGTCTTTATAAATTTATCTATGCATCTGTGTTAGATTAATATGATCATTACGCCGGGGTGGCGAAATTGGTAGACGTACCTGCCTTAGGAGCAGGCGCCGCAAGGCATGGAGGTTCGAGTCCTCTCCCCGGCACAAACAGGGCTGTTTGTGCTTGACTTTCAGATATTTTATGATAAAGTTCCAGTAGAACAGTCCTCTTTCAAAACACCGCTCTCTATCGGAGGAGAAAATGTTTTCTCAGTCTTTCTTCGTTACACTTGCAGTAGTTTTTGGAATACTACTCACCTTGTATTTCTTCAGCAACGTTTTACTGGATTACGTCATAGTCCAACTTGCAAAGTGGGACAGTTGGTTTAGTCCCATCCGGACCAAGCCCCCAGAAGGAACTATTCAACCAGTAATGCACATTTCCTCAAATGGAAAACTTGCAGAGATGTTGCATTCAGTACCTGGTAAGCGTTGGGTCGCTTCGCTGCTACCAAGTGGGCAATATCACTTTGAAAACGGTGATGAAGCTCCAGACAGCAGTAGTAGGTTCGATC
>MHVX01000029.1:0-17093 GCA_001823875.1 Candidatus Zambryskibacteria bacterium RIFCSPHIGHO2_12_FULL_43_12b | reverse complement strand
GTAGATACTTACGCCCGAGATACGGCAGGCACTGAATGGACGATCCAGCCGCGAAAGAGAGAGGAGTCATACGTCTTTTTTCAGATGACGTTAGGACTGCCTTTGGAGTTCATCTCAAAAGGAAATGTTCGGGTCAAACTTGAAATCCTTTTCACAATCGAATTCTGGCGACCAGTTATTGCCTTTTTTCTAGTCGGCGGGTGGCTCAAGTTTATTGTTGGTGCAATTACGGAAACCTGTCGCGAATTCGTTGGTGTTAAGGACGCCGACACTCTGCGTGAAGAATTTGACACTGACGGCTCAACAGATCTTGTTGACAAGATCGTTCAGCTAACAAAAGGGAGAAAGGGTCTTCTTGCTTTAGCTGGCGTCAAGCTCACAGTCGCAAGATTCGTGGATTATGATTTCAGTATGGAAGGACAAGAAGATCTGGTCGCAGCATATCGCAATGTTGAAATAGCGAGGCAGGGAGCAAAAGCGGCTGTCCACGATAAGAGAAAGCGAATCCTCCTTGGAGAAGGAGACGCTCAAGCAGTAAAGCGTATGATTGATTTGGGTGAGGATGCCATTGTTCTCGCTCAAGCTTATGCTCTCCGTGACGGCATCAGTAATGCTTCAACCGTTCTTTTTGGCGGAGGTGGCAACAATCCCATCGCAATCCCTCTACCAGACACGAAAGGGAAAAAGTCAGTTGGCACGCCTTAAGATCTGATGTGAATTTGAGAGGGTCTGTCTAAACAACAGACCCTCTTTTTTGTTGACAACTTGGTATTCTCTATGATATAATGTGGTTAGAACCGTACCCTCAAATTAAGGAGACATCCTGTGAAATCATTCTCATGGTGGAGATCCTTTGTGACCTCAACCGAAAAGTTATTCGTCGTCTGGGTAACAAAATTTGTCATCTGGAAGTCGTCGAGAAATTCGACACCCCCTCCGCCAAATGCGACCATGCCCCCGACTCCCCCACCTCCGAGTGCCAGAAGTAAAAAGGCACCGCAAACAGCGAGTGTGACGGCAAGTCCTGTAGGTAAGCGTCCGAGTCTTGTTCCCATCTTTTTCGTCCTTCTCATTAGCCTTGTGGTAACCACTTATCTTTTAAGCGGTGCACCACAAGAAGAGACTAATGGGAAAATCGGACCTGCCCCTGACACCACGATTTCCATTGTGGCGGGAACACTCGAAAAAGGTGTGTCAGGATGGTGGTGGCTATTACTCATCGTTCTTCTTGTCGCGGCAACAGCTGTTTCAATCATCGTCACGAGCAAGGAAAAGGGTGCTGCAAACAACGCTGGATACTATAAAGGTTCGCGAATGGCGATGGGGGGTGTCGTACTCATCGTCCTCGCAAACATGATTTTCTCAGCATTTTGGGGAGAATTGTATACCTCATTTTTTGCTGACAAATCATTTTTCTTTGGTGTCCATGCATGTCTTCTCGCCATTGCATTCTTCCCTATTCTTTGGGGCAATGACGGCGGTAAGAAACGTGATCTGGGAAAGGTTGGGGTTGTCGTTTTCTCGCTACTGCTACTTGCTGCAGTCGGTTGGAAGACAGTTGATGCTATTAGCACCAAGTTCAAAGGAAGTCAGACGCCCGACTCCGGGATTCGAGAGCTTACTCTCGGTTCAGGAATCTCATCGTCATCGCGTAATTGGCGGGACATGAAAGGACCTGACCAGGATTCTGTTAATCTGCTTGTCAGAGCGAGCTCGCTTTCCCCGGAAGAACAGGACTCAGTAATCCGATTTATTGCGTGTGAATCAGAATACACACAGTATTCCGATTCCACGCGAAGTCTTGCTCTTCGAGGCAAGAAGGATTCGCTAGACCGAGGGGCTGCGCAGATTAACATCGGCGAGCACCCTCATCTCAAGGACTCAGTTGAAACCTTGAGAGCAAATGTGGCGGCTGCTATCGGGCTTTTCCAAGAGCACGGGAGCACGCCCTGGGCAAAGACGCGGGGTTGTTGGGGAAATGGCGTACAAGTTGCCGATACTCGGCTCGTACGTACTGTCGCTGATGTAACTCTTGAAGCGCCAGCAATGGCTTCTCCGACAGACACAGTCTGGAGCGACACGGTCTTTACAAGAGGCCGTGGCATTACTTGGGATCCGGTAGGCGGTGGCAGAAGGTTTTTTGTAAAGGCGAAGAAGTTTAGATCGGCGACGATCCAGACCTTCGAAATGCACCCGGAAAGAGATCGAGTTGGCAATACTATCGATTTCTATCCGGAGTGGGTGCTCTTTGCCGCCTCAGACCGTACTCCGTTTGAAGTGGATGTTACCCTTCACAAGGTCATCCGCTAGGTAAAAGAGTTGTGGGGGCATCGCGTAGCAACGCGATGCCTCTTTTTTTATATTAGAAAACCCCTCCGCCAGAGGCGGAGGGGTTTTCCTTAGGTCTACGGTGCTAAAGGGTAAATATTCGTATCTATGCCGAATGTGCTGAGCACAAACCTCATAATCCCGTAAACTGAAATCATCACAAACATCCCAATCAAAGAATACCCTATAGCTCGCTTCCCTTCCTCACGGGCTTTATCATCCGAGGCACCCATAATAAAACGCACGATTCCATAGACGAATATGACAAACGCTATGAAAAAGAGCAGAGCAAGTACAGGATTCAAGATCAGAGTGCTGATCTTCTTAAGGAAAGGAACTATGGACATGAGCCAATAAGCTAGTCTTTAACTTAGTTAATTTGCGTAGGTACTAGTATAGATGAATCACCAGTATTAACTCCAAACAGAGACGCCATCCAAGTGATAATTCCGTATATTGTTGCCATTACAAAGAGAGCCACCACTCCCCAGATCATCATTTGCTTTCCGCTCTTTCTCTTCTCTTCATCCCCTGCCGCCAAGATAAACACGGCCAAACCCCAGAAAAAGAAGAGGAGAGCCAAAGCTGCGGCAATAGGAATCAGGTTATTAACGATTTGTCCTATCTGAGTTGCAGCGCTATCAAGATTTGATAGATCTTGAGCAAACGCTACAAAAGGAAGAGTGTACAAAGCAATTGTGCCTAAAACTTTCTTCATGTGAATATTTTATTTAATAATGACCCTTTGATAAAAGGATAATCCTTATAATACCTCAAAATAAGCCTACAGACAATGCACTGGGGAAAACTCTATGGCGGTGGAGGCAGGGTGGGGCTAATGGGTGTGTTCCAAATAGTCCCGCCAAAATTTGATTGAATCTGCCGAATATTTCCAGTGCCTGTCATTGTTTGAAGGACTGTGATTATCCCCCATAAGGTGGAGATTACAAAAAGAGCGACAACGCCCCAAACAAGCAGTCTCTTCCCAGCTTTCATCTTCTCCTCGTCTCCCCCTGCAAGCATAAATTTTGCAATACCAAAAAAGAAAACGAGAAGAGCCAGAGCTGCGGCAATGGGTATTAGGATTTCAATGATATTTCCCACTTCAACAATTAGACTGTTTAAATTGCCACTTGCCGCAAAAGCACTGTATGGAATCAGACTTATGACAAAAAAGGAAAGTATCTTCATGCTATTCAGGTAGTTGAGGAAAGCCAAAACCCGCGGAGCCAAAAAGGTCGGAGTAGAATAGGTGCAAAATTCCCCATACTGAAACCAGTATAAACATCGCTATAGTGCCCCAAAGCAGAAATTTCTTCCCCCCCTCCAAAGCCTTTTCATCTCCAGATTGGTAAATCAACTTTGCGACTCCCCAGAAAAAGACAAGTAATGCCACACCCATCAGCACTCCAGTGAGAGGGTCTAAAATGTCCAAAATAAGCAGACAGACAAAATCATCAAAGTCAGCGGGCTTCGCTCCGACTGTTCTTGACGGGCAAGATGCGGCGAATGCAAAAGATGGAATCAAAAAGGTGAAGAGAAGCAGAGATGCGAGTATTTTAATTGAGATTTGTCTCCTTTTCATGTTATGGAGTTGTCAGCTGGTTTATTGTGCCGGCAATACCTTCAGATATTACCCATGCGCCGAGGAGAATTGCTGTACCTATAACAGCATAGAGCAGAGCCCGATGGGCTGTTTTTATCTTTTCCTCTGATCCTTGAGCCGTTACATACATAAAACCAGCATAGACAATAAAAATCACGGCAATTACTCCGCCAACAGGGATTACAACATCTTGGATTACGAGTTTTATGAAATCTTGAAGAGTTCCTGTGCCTGTCTTGAGGGGATTATCAATCGTGATGGTGTACGAGGGATTCGGAGCCCCGCCTCCTCCGCCGCCAGGAGGATGTGGAGCACCGCCCTGATGCACGGCAAATACTGAGATAGGAGAAACTAGAAAAATTGCGGTCAAGATTATGGCGCTAATGTACTTGAAAAAGTGTTTCATGAATTAATTATATCACCATAATTTCTTTAACTTAAAAGGAAGAAACCGGGATCATTTTTTAGGAGCGCCTTGATAATCGTACTGATTAGAAGCCACGCTCCTAACACAATGATAAAGCCGATCGCAGTTTTCGTTAGCATTGTTTTTGCCTTCTTCATCTTGTCTTCGCTTCCACCAGAAGTAAGGAGGGTGAAACCCGCATATGCAAACACTACACCTGCGAGCGCGGTAGAGAACACAACGAGCCAGTTTATGATGTTTTGAGCAAGCTGCACCAAATCATCAAAATCACAATCACTAAGACCGGAGCCAGTTGCTGGTGTCGGATCACAGACTATAAATGGCGTAGCGGCGTGTACAGTCCCTGCGGCAGAAACAAGAAAGGTGAATACGATGAGGTTAATTACAAAGAATCTCATGTTATTGGGGAAGTAACGCGGATATCTCTTGTTCTGCTAATGATATTGCTTGCTCGCTCCTTGCCCTTCCGCTAGTGATTGACTCCACAAGTTCCTCGAAAATTGAATTTGTGGCTTCTGCATTCGGATCAAGCCATCCTTTCGCCCATAAGGCGCTTTGGTAGAAAAGAGTCTGATTGGCTTCAGATATCCCTTTTGAGATAAGATCTCTCCTTACGGGTGGAAGACCGGCGCTTTTCGCGAACGCATCAATCGCTTGAGGAGAGGAAAGCGCGGACACTACAGTGAAAGCTCCGTTGAGACTTCTGGTGCTCTTGGTTACAGCCAAACCGTGCATTCTCCCAAACGTTGCGGGTCTGTCTCCTGTTCTAGACTGTGGCAATAGTGCTGTATCAAAGTTAAGGTTTGGATTTTTAAGCTTCAAAAGCGGCAACTCCGAAGCAAAGCCAAAGTAAACCGCCAAATCGCCGGAGGTGAAGAGGGTCTGTGACGGCGGCAATGACCTGTTCCACGAGTAGTGAGCCTTTGCGGGATTAGAAAACTCTGTATAGAAATTGACCGCAGCAGTGGCAGGATTCACATTGGCTCCAAATGACTTGGTCAAGGTAACGATATATCTGTTATTCTCGCTTTTCACAATCTCTGTGTTGCCGGCTTGGAAGATCAGAGTCGCTAAGATGTCTTTAGCATTGGTAACATTGCTGTACTCTCCAAGTGGCAATGTGGCCTTTGACACGTTGAAGCTGTTATCCCTCTTCGTCAACGTCTTAGACAGTTCGTAAAACTCGTCCCAATACTTAGGAGGCTGTGCGACTGATGACGCGGTGAAAATATCCCTGTTCCAATACATCATTAATGGGTCAACTAGAAAAGGGATTGCGATAATACCGGTTGGCTCTAAGAATATTTCCCCTTCCTCAATAAAGTTGTCCTTGTAACCCCTTTCAGAATAACTTTCAAACGGTACGAGAAATAGCTTGTTCCGGTGTCGCAATAGATTGTCCTGAGAGATTATGACTACGTCTGGACCCGTTCCTGAAGCCAACGCTTCCACGAAATCCCTATCAAAATCTACCGCCTTTTTGTTTACATACTTTATAGAAATATTTTTATCATCCCATATCGGAAGCTTTGCAATAATGGCATTAAAGGAGGATTCCGGCAGTGGCCCCCACACCAGCACCGTGGATTTAACCGAATTTTCTCTTCCAAAAAAAGCAAACACAAATACCCCTGCTAATATGAAAACCGCAAAGATTCCCGTTAATATGATTTGGAATTTAGACATTATTTCTTCCTAAAGATTATACCCCAGTGATGCGCGCCCGCATCAATCTCTTCCCCAGTTTCAAATCCCGCTTTAGTAAATGCGATCTTCGCCGAGTCTTTTGAAAATAGCATCTCCTTGACTGGACCGATACCTTCTAAAGAGTCATTCCAATCAATAGCTAATACTGCCCCCCCGCTCTCTAGGATTCTATATGCTTCATTAATGACCGCCTCCTTATTCCTAACCTGGAACAATAGGTTTGAAATAACGACCGCGTCTACAGACTGATTCCGCAGATGAGTACCATTTTCTTTCTCCAAATCTCCCCAAACAACTTCAATGTTATTCTTTCTTTCTCCGCGGGCAGTATTGATAAGTTTAGAGAGAAGAGCTTTTTGTATATCAACAGCGTAAACTTTTCCTCTTTCACCCACCACTTCAGCAAGAGCGAGACAATAGTGACCAGAGCCAGAGCCAAAGTCCGCAACGGTCGAGCCAAGCTTCAGATTCAACTTTGAAACATTTTTCTCTGGATTTGAAAAAGCGCTCATATTAAGAGCATTATAACACAGCTGTGCTGATTTAATTTCCCCAGTCTCATCTTTCAAGTGGCGTCTAGGAAGAGAGTTTTGAATCAAAGACAGATGACTGATGCTAGGCCATCACCATCACGCAGTTTCATTATCCGAACTCCTTGAGTCTGTCTCCCAAGCTCTGGAATCTCTTCTATTGAAGTGCGAATAACTTGTCCCTTTTTAGAAATTGCCACAATCTCTTCCTCTTCAGGGGTTACAACTGCTGCTGCCATGATATTGCCTGTTTTAGGTGTCACTTTTCCGGTCTTAATACCTGAACCGCCACGTTTTTGAATTTTGTATTCCTCTAAGTCTGTTTTCTTACCATAGCCCCTTTCAGAGACAACCAGAAGCAAAGGCTTTCCTCCTTCAGCCTTTCGAACGGCTTGTGCCGCAACGATGAAATCTCCTTTCGTAAGTTTCATTACTCTCACTCCACCAGCGTTTCTTCCCATTTCACGAACATCTGATTCTTTAAATCGAATTGCCTGTCCTTTTGCTGAAACAACTGAAATTGTATCGCCTCTATCAACAATTGAAGCGGATACCAAGAGATCGTCAGCATCAAGTCGAATTGCGATGATTCCGCTTGAACGTACATCGGCAAAATTCTTTGCCGCAACTCTTTTCCCCACGCCATTTTTAGTAACAAGCATGAGTGAGAGACCTTCCTTGCCTTTTGTGTCTTTTGGCACGGGAAGGATTGAGGTGATTTTTTCCTCAGCTCCAAGTGATATGAAATTCATCACCGACTTTCCGCGAGTCGCGCGCTTGCCTTCAGGAATGTCGTACATTTTTATCTGATAGACTTTTCCCTTGTCAGTGAAAAAGAGTAGTTCGCTGTGAGTAGAGGCTGTGAGAAAATGAGTTACAAAATCCTCTTCTTTGGTATTCAAATCAACAACGCCCACACCTCCACGCCTCTGCTTTTTGTATTCATCGGGATTTGTGCGCTTGATGTACCCGCCCGCAGTGAGGACAAGCGTATTTTCTTCATCAGCTATCAAATCTTCAACCGAGAAAGATTTGGCGGCGTGTTTAACAACCTTTGTTCTTCTGTCATCTCCGTATTTTTCCTGAAGGTCGGAAAGCTCTTTCTTGATTATTGAAAGAACTTTTTTAACAGAGGCTAATATGCTCTTAAGCTCTTCTATGAGAGCTTTTACACTAGCGAGCTCATCTTCAATCTTTTTTCTCTCAAGTCCCGCTAGACGAGATAGCTTCATCTCCAGAATCGCGGCGGCCTGTTTGTCAGAGAATTTAAATTCCCTACGAAGTCCGGCATGAGCGTCTTCCACAGTCTTCGAAGCCTTAATGAGCTTTATGATGGCATCAATATGATCAAGCGCTTTTTTGAGACCTAGCAATATGTGTTCCCGATCCTCTGCCTTTGCCAAATCAAACTCGGTCCGACGTTTTACAACTTCCTTGCGATGGGACACAAACTCTTCAAGGATAGTCTTTAGAGATAGGGTCTGTGGCACACCGGCGACAAGAGCCACTAGATTGTAATGAAACGCCTCTTCTAGCTGTGTGTGCTTATAAAGGAAGTTGAGAACTTTCTGTGGCTGACTTCCCTGTTTGAGTTCTATCACCACACGAATGTCTTTTGTTGACTCATCACGAAGTCCCTTAATGCCGTCAATCTTTTTTTCTCTTACAAGCTCTGCGATTTTTTCAATGAGAGTTGCTTTGTTAACCCTAAATGGTATTTCTGTAATTATTATCTGAAAAGTTCCGGCTTTGCTTTCCGTAATCTCGGCAACACCTCTTACCACCACCCCACCGCGGCCAGTAGCGTAAGCGTGGTGCAAATCTTTTTCGCCAAACACTATTCCTCCAGTTGGAAAATCCGGACCTTTTACAAATTCTAAGAGGTCCTCGTTTGTTGCATCGGGATTATCTATGAGAAACGCTGTTGCATCAGCTACTTCGCGGAGATTATGCGGAGGGATGTTCGTAGCCATTCCAACAGCAATACCCAGAGTTCCATTTAGTAAGAGATTAGGGGCTGCTGCCGGTAAAACTGATGGCTCTTGTTTTGAGCCGTCGTAGTTTGGGCGAAAATCTACCGTGTTTTTTTCAATATCCGCGAGTAATTCACCAGAGATTCGCGACATTTTTGCCTCCGTGTACCTGTATGCGGCGGCGTTGTCACCATCTATAGAGCCAAAGTTTCCTTGGCCAAGCACTAGAGGGTAGCGAGTTGAGAAATCCTGCGCGAGCTTAACCATCGCATCATAAACAGATGTGTCTCCGTGCGGATGATAATTTCCAAGCACGTCTCCCACCACTGTAGCTGACTTACGAAATTTGGCAGTCGCCGAAAGCCCCATTCCATTCATTGCGTATAAAATTCTGCGATGAACGGGCTTAAGGCCGTCGCGCACGTCGGGAAGAGCGCGATCAGTAATCACTGACATGGCATAGTCAATGAAAGACTCTTTCATTTCCGAGATGATGGCTCTGGGGACGACGCTTACGCGACCGGTGTTTGGAATATTCTCTTTTTTATCTTTTTCTTTTGCCATATTTTAAGTAAACAGTAGACAGTAACAAAGCGGGCAGTGTTAGATTCGCTTTTTGCTATCTGCTAATTACTGACTACTACCCTCTGGAACTAACTGTATTTCCCCGCTCTCAACTTGTGTCTTTATATCTTGATACTTTGCTTCAAAATCTATTGCCTGCCCTTGTTCGTTAACTTCGTCAAAAAGACCCTTTGTCGCCTCGTAAACCGAAGCCACAGAGGTCTTTAAAGTCGCAAGAGGCGTCTCTGCCTCCGAACGAGATTGAGATTTTGCAACTGTGCCTCTAATGCCTGACGGCAAAATTACAGAAGCCCAAACAACAAACACAAGAGCGGTGAAGCCGGCGGAGACGGCAAAAGTTATGCGTCTGCGATGACGTTCTGGTCTTTCGTGAAGTCTTTGTATAATCTTTCTCATGGGTCTATTGAGAGCTTAATAATACTCTAAGAAGCCGACGGGGCCAACACTACAATATCTCCCTCTTTACCTTCCAGGTCTTTTTTCTTTACGGTGAGTTTTTCTTCCGCCTTAAGACCTTCTTCACCGCCTTCTTTGAGGAACGCTTTGAGAGCTGTTGTGGAAATATCATCCCCATAGTGGATTGGAATAATTATTTTTGGTTCAAGTCCAACCGCGATTTTATTCGCTTCTGCGGGAGAGAGAACTCCGTTTCCGCCGATTGGAGCAAAAAGAATGTCTATGTCGTCAAGCGCTTCGGAAGCTTCAGCATCAATGCTTGTGGCCGAGTCAAGCGCGCCCAGGAAACAGAGGTTCATGTTCTCAAGATTCAAAAGATAAATTGTATTTATCATTTCCTGCCCATCATATTTTGTCTTTGAATGGAAACCCCTGATAAAAATCCCTCCAATTTCATATTCTCCCGGTCCATTTATTACAAAAGGAGCTTTATCTCCGCGAGCCGCCTGATCAATGCCATTAAAATCCTTGTGATTGACGCTAACCAAGACAATATCAGCTCCATATTTGGTACTTTTAAATTTGGAGTCCTTTGACACAGGATTATACGCAATGACTGTGTCACCAAACTGGACTTTAAGAGATTCAACGCCTAAATAAGTGATAATCATTAGACTGGAATTAAGAAAATGGAATTAAGAATTAAGAAAATGCAATACAGATTTGTTACCCAATTATAGCATAGGTCTATTTAAAATGAAAGTGGAAAATATCTTTGTTTTTAGGCCTATTTATGGATTATCCACAATAAAATACAACCTGACATTGACAATAAGTCTAGATATGCTATAATACATATTCACGAGTTGCGGCAGGAATCGCAACAATAAGATCATTCAAACAACAGTAGGAGGTGCGAGATGAATCGCAGTCCCCCGATGGTGAGCTCCATGGTTCGCGCAAAGCGCGCATTGTAGTCAGCACCCGTCCGGCGGCAGTACCCTCGGTAGTGCGGCTTTGAGTTGCACTCACTGAGGTCATGCGGAATTACGCGTTCGCGTAGTACGGTGATGGTTTCGACCCACCACGCGTAATTCTCATCTTGGCGCGAAGCGGTGGCAATAACTATGCGCCGCTCTCCCGCCGTTCGCCCGGCGAAGCCGGGCCATTGCCAGCGCACGCTGGCGCATCCTCGAGAGGAAAATCGCTAACGAGAAGCGAGTAGTAGAGCGGACGAAAGTCCCCTACTCGCTTTCTCAACCTCTCGCAACGGTCGTGCGATTGGCAACGCCTGCCAACGCACATATTATGGCCATGGGCCGCCCAAAAGGAGGTTGGAGACCGTCGAACACCCGCGACATAGTTCCCTAGGAACGATTGTCAGGGCTCGCTATCTACCATTCCCCAAAACAAGATGTCGCAAACCGGCTCTCTCATCAAACGCTTGTGAAAGAGGAGGCTAGAGACCGTCGAACACCCGCGGCAGGGATTCCCTAGGAACGAATGCCAGGGCTCGCTATCTACCATTCCCCATAACAAGATAGAGAAACCAAATCGGTGCAGGGCCCATTTCGCCCTCAAGCGATGAGGGCGAAATGGGGTTCCACCCGCTGTTGTATAATATTAGGCAGACTCCGTCAGGGAGACTGCGCACGAGTGCCGTCAATCGGCATTCGCAAAACCCCCCGCATGCATGTGGGGGGTTCTCTTTTGTCCATATTTTCCCTACTTATCTAAGCTAGACTTCTCCTAAACTTTCATATAGAATCCTCCTACCTGATTTCAGGTTTATTTTTTAGCAGAATTATTAATCGCTCCCATAGCCTTCCATTGGAGATGCTCTGATTCGGCGAAATGGAAAAAGGGGCAAAACAATATGAGCACAAAAACTCAAGTAGCAGATAGCTCGGTAGAAGAGAAGGTAGCTAAGAAAGAAGGTCCTATGAGCAAATTCATGGCGGAGACAGTAACTCCCCCATCACTAGAGGACCTTATAGAAGGAAAAGTGATTGCGATTGATAAGGCGGTAGTCTATATAGATCTGCCTCCATTTGGTACGGGAATTATTTATGGCCGAGAGTACATCAATGCTCGAGACATAATCAAGAAAGTAAATGTTGGAGACACGGTAGCAGGAAAAGTTATCGCAATTGATAACAAAGAGGGCTACATAGAAATATCCCTTAAAGAAGCACGCCAAGCTCTCATATGGAGCGAGGCAGAGGACGCGATTCGCGATAAAAAACTCTTTGATCTCACTGTCACAGATGCCAACAAAGGAGGATTGATACTTTCATGGCAAGGACTACAAGGCTTCTTACCTGCGTCACAGCTTAAGCCAGAGCATTACCCGCGGGTATCGGACGGTGATAAAGATAGAATACTTGATGAGCTTCGCAAGCTTGTCGGAGAAAAACTCTCTGTTCTCATAATTGCCGCAATTCCAAAGGAAGGGAAACTAATCTTCTCTGAAAAGGGCGAGGAAGAGACTAAAAAGGGAGAGATTACTGGCAAATACGCTCTCGGTGATGAACTTTCCGGAGAAATTACCGGAATTGTAGATTTCGGCGTCTTCGTAAAGATTGAGGAAGGACTAGAAGGACTCGTGCATATTTCTGAAATGGATTGGGGTCTTGTGGAGAACCCTCGCTCAATGTATAAAGTCAGCGATAAAGTAAAAGTAAAGGTAATTGATATTAAAGATGGCAAGGTCTCACTCTCAATCAAGGCCCTCAAAGAAAATCCTTGGGTTGACGCCTCCGCAAAGTACAAAAAAGATGACTTGGTAAAAGGTGTGGTCATCAAGTTCAACAAACACGGAGCTCTCGCCTCAATTGAAGAGGGTGTCGCTGGTCTTGTGCACATTTCTGAATTCGGAAGCGAGGAGAAACTTCGCGAAAAGCTGGAATTAGGCAAGACTTATGATTTCAAAATCACACTCTTTGACCCAAAGGAGCAGAAGATGGCGCTCTCATACGTTGATCCAAGCAAGAAAGAGTAGAAAACCATACAGTCTAAAACTAAAACAAAATCTCTGCTAGCAGAGATTTTGTTTTAGTTTCTGTTAAACTCCCCCATCGCTCTACTCGCATCCTCAAGCACAATCACCTCAAGCGCCGCTGAGACTCTTTTGGCAACTTTTTTAAGTTCTGCTTCTTCTGTCGGCCTAAACTCTCCAATAATAAATTTATCTACTTCCTTCTCCCCTTTCGGCTTTTTCAATTTTCCTCCGGCAGTCTCTGCGCTAATTCCCACTCGTACTCGGACGAATTCTTCAGTCTTAAGCGCCTTTACAATTGAGAGCACCCCTTTGTGCCCTCCTGTGCCTCTATTCCAAGAAATTTTTATCTTCCCCAAAGGCATATCTAAGTCATCATGCACAACCACCAAATCCTTGGCCTTTTTCTTACTAGTTATGATTTTGGCCACAGCTGAGCCTGATTTATTCATAAAAGTCTCAGGGAAGACGACTTGTACTTTCTCCCGCCCCACTTTGCCTACCGATTCCAGAGCTTGAAGTTTTTTATTGAAGACCATTTCAGGGAAAGCAAAGTTTTTTAAGAACTGATTTACGACAATTCTTCCCGTATTATGACGAGTATTAACATAATCCTCTCCGGGATTTCCAAGTCCAACTACTATTTTCATAAATTAAGTATACCCCATCAGATAACTGCAACAAATTTTTATTTCTGATATCTCAATGTCGGTAAATGTCCATTTTCCACCACAGCACGCTCTACTCTCTTGCGTCAAATTGCAAACACGTACTACAATGTCCGCATGAACGAAGATTTGAAGGTCGCAGACGAAAATATTTCGCCAATTAAGGCGACCCTGACAAATCCGCAGACTAAGGAAAAAGGATTTTTTAGAGAACTCGTTGAGTTTGTGATTATTGCTCTCATTATTGTCATACCTTTCAGAATATTCATTGCCCAGCCGTTTGTGGTAAATGGCGCCTCAATGGATCCCACCTTCGAAAACGGCGAATACCTCATTGTTGACCAGCTTTCATATAAGTTTGGCGCGCCTGAGAGAGGCTCGGTGCTCATCTTCAAGTACCCAAAAGACCCCTCCAAATACTTCATTAAGCGAGTTATCGGTCTTCCCAACGAAAAAGTAAGAATATCCGGAGGAGAAGTTACCATCACAAACGCGGAAAACCCGGACGGAATCGTTCTAAACGAGCCTTATGTGGAATTCGCGAAGAAGGATTCTTTTGATACTACTCTTGCGAGTGACGAATACTTTGTAATGGGCGACAACAGACTTGGTAGCGCAGACTCCCGTGTATGGGGACCTCTGCCAGAAGAAGATATTGTCGGAAGACCTGTTATACGACTCTTTCCGTTTGGACGCATCTCTCTGTTCCCTGGTGATTATGAAAGAGAGTTCCTAAATGCAGACAACTAACATGAAGAGCTCTAAAAGCAAGGTGAGAGACGCTAAGAGAAAAGTTTCCAAAGCTACAGAGAAAAAATCTTTTGATCGCCCCACTCTTATCGCATTAAGTTACGGTTTCTCTCCCGCAGACTCGCCTCAGATTTCCAAAAAGGATTTTGATAATTATAGAAACTTTGACGATCCATCTGCCGACCCAGGAGCGACAAGAGAAAGCGCGCCTTTTTGCTATGATATCGCGGAGAAAACCTCCATATTGAGAACTTACCTGGAAAACAACTGGGAGAATACCCCTCACCCAATTGAAATTTCCTTGAAAAAGCCTTTCCCGGGAAGCGACTGGCGCAGGCCTTCTGAACACATCATCGGTCTTGAGATACTGGGCTTTGCGGGAAGCATGGCAGAAGCCATCATTGTCCGTTCTGCCATTTCCATCCTAGAAGAGGAAGGCTATAGCGACCTCACTATTGCGCTTAACAGCATTGGTGACAAGGATTCCGTAGCCGACTATGACAGAATGCTTAGCAACTACATAAGAAAAAATGTACAAGGCATGCCGGCAGAATTGCGGACAGAGATAAAAAAAAGTATTTACTCACTAGTTAGAAACAAGGATCCAAAATTTGAAAAGTGGGCTACAGAAGCTCCAAAATCAATGAGTTTTCTTAGCGAAACTTCAAGAATTCATTTCAAAGAAGTGCTGGAGTACGTGGAATCATTTGATTTGCCCTACATTATTGACACCTCGCTCATCGGCTGTCCGGAATTTGTGTCACATGTCATCTTTGAAATCAGGCAAGGAGACACCGTGCTTGCAAACGGATACCGCTATTCCCGACTCTCCAAAAAGCTCGGATTCAAAAGGGAGCTTCCCGCGATTGGCGCGACGATCGCTTGGAAAAAGAGCAAGGAGCACGCTCCTCAAGCGCCGGCAAAACCCCGTTTCTATCTAATACAGCTCGGATTTGGAGCGAAAATTCACGCATTAAAGACTTTGGAGACTTTGCGCAAGGCCAAAATTGCTGTGATTCACTCCCTCACCAAGGACAAGATGCAAAGCCAGATGGGAAGCGCCGAAAACGCTCGAGTCCCCTACATTCTCCTTGTTGGGCAAAAAGAAGCCATTGAAAACAGCGTTGTCGTTCGCGATACTAACACCCGTGTTCAGGAGACTGTCTTCCTAAAAGATTTGCCTGAGTATCTAAAGAAGCTGAAATGAAGCGAGCTTGCCTCTAAGCCTACTCCGTGCTATCCTATTGCTCTATGATAAACGTGGAAGTAGCCAAGGGACCAAATGAAAACAGCCTCTCCCTGTTGAGGCGTTTTACCAAGCGCGTGCAAGGAGCTGGCATCCTGCCACGGCTACGCTCAATCCGCTATTCAGAAAGGCTCAAATCTGAAAACGTGAAGAGATCAAAAACCTTAAAGAAAATCGCAAAGAGAGAGGTCATTCAGGACATGCTAAGAATGGGCAAGCCGATTCCGGAAAGAAAGAGAAGGAGATAATGAGTACTACCGTCTCAATAACAAACACCACAAAGGGTAAGCTCATGAGCTTACCCTTTGGTTCCATTAAAGAAGCCGTTCTAGGAAAAAAATATTACATATCTATAGTGATTTGCGGAAACGCACTTTCAAGACGCCTCAATCGCTCGTACAGAAGCAAAGACAAACCGACAAATGTCCTCTCTTTTCCCTACTCAAAAAATAATGGAGAAATTTTTCTCAATCTCCCTCTAATTAAGCGCGAAGCTGGAATCCAAAAGCTAAAAGTTAAAAACCATTTGATTTATCTTCTTATCCACGGATTACTGCATTTGAAAGGGATGCAACATGGAGGTAGAATGGAGAGAGCCGAGGAAAAATTTGTAAAAAAATTCTCTAGGTAATTTTACAGAACTTTCCAAATCAAGAATGAGGAATCACCCGCCTGACGGCAGGCAGACAGGCTGTGATTTACTCATTATTCATTATTCCCTTTTCATTATGAGTCGCAACATTGCCGTAGGCATAGACATCGGTACATATCAGATCAAAGTTGTGGTGGCTGAGCAAATCCACGAGGATGACAAAACCTATCCGAGGATTCTCGGAACTGGCTTTGTTGAATCAAAGGGTCTTCGACATGGCTATATCACTAACATAAGCGAAGTAAGTCGAGGTTTGCGCCTAGCGTTAAATCAAGCCGAAAAAACCTCTGGAATACAGATTAAGCGCGCTTATGTTTCCATAGGAAGCATTGGCCTTTCGGGCATTATCTCAAACGGATTAGTAATGATTTCCCGCGCAGATTCCGAGATTACAGCTTTAGATACCCAGAAATCAATAGATGTCGCTCGCGAGGAGATTCCGCCCGCCCTTTCTCAAAACAGGAGGATTATCTACGAAATTCCCATCAAGTACAAAGTGGACGGAAAAGAGGTTATGGGCAATCACCCTCTTGGAATGAAGAGCGTGAAGCTTGAAGTCAGGGCTCTTTTCATTACTTGCCTAGAGCATCATCTCAAAGATTTAGTGGAAGCGGTGGAAGAGACTGGAGTTGAAGTGATAGACATTGTCGCCGCCCCGATTGCCGCTAGCTTTGTCACCTTAAGCAAAACCCAGAGAGTAGCGGGATGTGTACTTGCAAACATCGGCTCTGAAACCGTATCAATTGTTGTCTTTGAGGATAATAAGCCGGTGTCTCTTGAAGTCTTCCCTATCGGTTCCACAGATATTACCAATGATATTGCGCTCGGACTTCGCATTCCTCTTGAAGAAGCGGAGAATATAAAGCTCGGAAGCATCACTTCAACCAATTATCCCAAAAAGAAATTGGATGAAATCGTCTCCGCGAGACTTTCAGATATGTTTGAGCTTATTGACGCACACTTAAAAAAGATTGGGAAAAATGGACTTCTGCCGGCTGGCATTATTATCACTGGTGGCGGCTCATCACTCGCATCTATAGAAGATTTTGCACGTTCATCTCTCAAGCTCCCGTCTAAGATTGCTCACATTATTTTCCCTGAAAAAGAAAAGGGTAAGATTAAAGACGCTTTTTTTGCAGTGGCCCTCGGCTTATGCATTTGGGGCTGGAATGAAGATGAAGATTCTACTGGCAGGCTTATCATGGGTTCCCCTGTCAAAATATTTTC
>MHVX01000028.1 GCA_001823875.1 Candidatus Zambryskibacteria bacterium RIFCSPHIGHO2_12_FULL_43_12b | reverse complement strand
AGAATAAAGATGTCTCGGCTTTTCTTCGTGATATTGCAAAACATAAGGAGGAGAATGGAGGAGGGAGGATTGATGAAGAATTTACGAACGATCAGTCAAAAGTTGAATAAGTTTCATAAGTTTGATAAGTTCAAGGTTCGCCGCCTTAGCTCCCCGAGCGAAATTGCGTCCCGCATGCGGGACTATTTCATACGGGGTAAACAGTTGGTTAATGCAAATTTTGTGTTAGAATCTTGCGGATAAATATAGCAATAGTTTTGCCTGTCCCGTACAATGCCGAGATAGCTCAGTTGGTAGAGCAGCTGTTTTGTAAACAGCAGGTCGGAGGTTCGATCCCTCTTCTCGGCTCCAAATGTTAGGCATTGTTCTGGGATAAAGTGAAGGTCCTCGGTTCAAATCCGAGAGGCGGCTCAAAAGAAGAAAATCTATCTGATATAATTTGTTGATGGGAAAATTTCCAGAGGGTTTTTTATGGGGCTCTGCGACTGCTTCATACCAAGTTGAGGGTGGTATAGAAAATAATGATTGGGCAGAGGGTGCTCGCGATGGTAGGGTGCCAACCTGTGGGCGAGCAACTGACCACTACAATCGCTTTGAAAGTGATTTTGATATTGTTAAATCTCTGGGACAGAATGCCCACCGTTTCTCTATTGAATGGGCACGCATTGAGCCAGAGGAGGGGAAGTTTGATGAGGAAGAAATTGAGCACTATATAAAAGTACTCCATGCGCTTAAAGTGCGCGGATTGGAACCCTTTGTAACACTATGGCACTTTACGCTGCCAATTTGGTTTAGTAAAAAAGGAGGTTTCCAAAACAAAGATGCCCCGGAAATGTTTGCGCGATATTGCGAATATGTAGTGTCAAGACTAGGCAATAAAGCGAAGTATTGGATGACAATGAATGAGCCTCTTGTCTGGGCATCAGGGGGATATCGAACAGGGAAATGGCCGCCATTCAAGAAAAATCTCTACTATTTTGTTACTGTCCAGTCCGCGCTTGCTAGATCTCATATACTTGCATATAAAAGAATAAAAAAAATATTTCCCAACATTCAGATTGGGATTGCAAAACACAATATCCATTTCGCCTCAAATGGTTACTGGTGGGCAAATATAGTTTCAGGATTTATGAATTGGTTTTGGAATGAAAGATTTCTAAATAGAATACGGGGATACCAGGACTTCATTGGGTTAAATCACTATTTTTACAAAAAATTTGGCAAGAAGGTAAATTTGCCACAAACTGATATGGGTTGGGATATCTATCCTGAGGCAATTTATGGATGTTTGATTGGTCTGAAAAAGTACAATTTGCCAGTTTATGTTACTGAGAGCGGATTGGCTGACGCAAAGGATGATAGAAGGGCAAATTATATAAAGGATTATATTTCAAATGTGGAAAAGGCTATCAAAGAAGGTGTGGACGTTAGAGGATATTTCTATTGGTCACTATTGGACAATTATGAATGGGCATTTGGTTTTAAGGAGAGATTTGGCCTTGTAGAGGTGGACTACGGGACTTTGGAGAGGAAGATTAGACCCTCGGCTTTTATCTACAAGAAGATTGCAGAAAGTAACGTAATATAGAAGTATGGATCCGTTTTTAGTCTCTATCCTTTTTGTAATATTCGGACAGTTCCTTAATGCGGGGATTGTTCTTATTGATAAATACATTGTGACACGCACTTCTGTGTCACGACCGGGAGTCTATGCTTTCTATGTGGCAATGATCTCTGGAGTGGTCATCTTCCTAGTTCCTTTTGGAGTGGTACATATACCAACTTCTCAAGTAATTTTCCTGTCGCTTCTAGGGGGTTTTAGTTTTATCGCTTCAATTATTCTTTTGTTTACCGCTCTTAAATCTGCCAATGCTACAGATGTTGTCGCTTGGCTTACCGTAATCTCGACAGTCACCACTTTTCTATTCGGGTACTATTTTCTTTCTGAGACATTGCCGCAGTCCTTTCCGTATGCGCTGGCATTATTTGTGTTAGGCATGGCTTTAGTGGGACATTTTCGCTTTCATGCGAAATCTTTTATTTTCGTTGTCTTCTCGGGAATATTGTTTGGTCTTTCAGCCGTACTTGTGAAGATTCTTTTTAGCCATGTTGGCTTTATTGACGGTTTCTTCTGGTCGCGTATGGGGAATGTGGTGGGAGCATTGTCGCTACTTTTTGTTCCTTCAATCAGACACTCAATATTTCAGACTTCAAAACAAGTCTCTCACAAAACATCTTCACTAATTATTCTCAATAGGGTATTGGGTGGAGTGGCGTTTCTCTGCATACTCTATGCCATTCGTATTGGCTCTGTTTCTGTGGTAAATTCGCTTTCATCTTTGCAATTTGTATTCATTTTTTTACTTGTGTTTCTCATGGCTAAGCAATTACCCCACCTTTACGAGCACGAATTTCGTCCGGGACATATTCTCCACAAGGTAATTTCTATGATACTTATCGGAGCAGGTTTTATAGTTCTATTTCTATGAGGCATTTCATAAACTTTGCCAAGGTCTTATTGTTGTTTCTTTTCTTCTTGTTTCTTATGTATTGCTTATTATCCTTTCGCAAAATACCAAGGGAAATCGCCTATGGTGTTTCTTTTAGCAAACTTCATGCGGATGAACTTGCTTTGTCATGGAAAGAAGTTTACTCGGCGCTGCTTGATGATTTACAGGTGAGAAATTTACGCCTGTCTGCGCATTGGCCAATGATAGAGCCGAAAAAAGATATCTATGATTTCAGTTCTCTTGATTATCAAGTCAGTGAAGCGCAAAAAAGTGGGGTAGAGGTGATACTTGCCGTAGGAAGAAGGCTTCCTGGATGGCCGGAGTGTCATACTCCTGCTTGGGCAAGTGATCTTTCATGGGAAGAAAAAAAAGAAAAACTTAGTGCTTATATAGAGACGACCGTAATGAGATATAAGGGATACGCGAATATAAAATACTGGCAGGTTGAGAACGAGCCTTTCTTGGAAGTGTTTGCAAAAGATCATTGTGGTGATCTGGATAAGGGTTTTCTAGCGGAAGAAATCGCCTTAGTAAGGGATCTGGATTCATCCCGCAAGATTCTTGTTACCGATAGCGGTAACTTGGGATTGTGGGGTGGGGCATGGAGAGCGGGAGATGTGTTCGGAACCAGCGTTTATCTATATCTTTGGAATCCTACGATTGGACAAGTTAGAACAGTGTATAGACCTTCTGTGTACCGAGTGAAAACTAGCATATCTGAATTACTTTTTGGAGAGAAAGAGAGCATGCTCATTGAGTTGTCATTGGAACCATGGCTTCTAGAGCCCGCGATTTCTGCGCCGCTTGATGTTCAACTTCAGAGGATGAGCATAGATAAATTCAATGAGGTCATTAAATTTGCAAAACGGACCGGTTTTGAAAAGCAGTATTTATGGGGTGCAGAGTGGTGGTATTGGATGAAGCAAAAAGGCCACGATGAGTATTGGGAGGAAGCAAAAGTTCTTTTTGACGATTAGATTCCGGCTGGCTTCAAAGAGGCTCTTTTGATAGAGTGTCTAATCTATTTTATGAAGTATTCTGACACCCCTTATTTTAAGGTTGGTCGGGCTTCTGACCTTACAGGAAGCGACCGCCTAGTATATAGGCTTTTAGAGATTTTTCCCGGTTTTTTGTCTTGGGGAACAATTATAGGGACAATCCTTCTGTCCTTTTTTGCCCCTATCGTGGCGGCGTATTTCATTATCGCCTTTGATCTTTACTGGTTTTTAAAGACCATATATCTCTCGGTTCATTTAAGGCACAACTGGAGGAGGATTAGATATAACCTTGCACTGGATTGGCAAGACATGCTTTCCAAACTGAAGTATGAGCATATCTTTCATTTGGTGATTTTACCGTACCATACAGAAAGTTTGGAAGTGGTGGAACATTCCGTGTCGGCTCTTGCTTCTGTAAATTATGACAAAAAGAAAATCGCTTTGGTGTTGGCGAGGGAGGAAAAGGCAGGGGATAAATCAAAAGAGATTGCGGAGACTATAAAACACAGATATGGAAGTATTTTTGGTGATTTCTTGATTACCGCGCATCCGGCAGGATTGCCTGGTGAGATGGCGGGCAAAGGTTCAAATATTTCCTATGCTACCGAAATGGCACGAAAGGAAATTTTGGACAAGAAATCTCTCTTGTATGAGGATGTGATTGTCTCCGCTTTTGACGTTGACACGGTACCCTATAAGGATTATTTTCTCACATTGACTTGGCATTTTCTAACAGCGCCAGATCCACATAGCGTTTCATTTCAGCCAGTTCCTTTTTATAACAACAATATTTGGCATGCTCCAGCGTTTTCCAGAGTAGTTGCTGGTTCGAGCACCTTTTGGCAGATGATGCAGCAAGAGAGACCAGAAAAGCTTGCGACATTTTCATCACACTCTGTAAGCTTCAAATCTCTCTATGAAGTCGGCTATTGGCAGAAGAATATGGTCTCCGAGGACTCTCGCATTTATTGGAACCTCTTTCTTGCGCGGAATGGCAACTATGGAGTTTTACCACTTTCTTATCCTGTATCAATGGACGCAAATCTAGCTCCAACTCTCTGGCAGACGGCAAAAAATGTCTACAAGCAAAATCGCCGTTGGACTTGGGGAGTGGAAAATTTGCCCTACATACTGTTCGGCTTTATAAAAAATAAAAAAGTACCTTTTCTAACTAAATTGAAAACTTCTATAGTCCAGATTGAAGGATTTTGGTCACTTGCCACAAACCCCATCATGATTTTCCTTTTGGGTTGGCTACCTGTGGTGATTGGCGGGGACAAATTTAATAAGACTATTCTTTCTTACAATCTTCCTTTTCTAACCAGAAATATAATGATTATAGCGATGCTAGGACTAGTTCTATCCGCTGTAATTTTCATCTCCTTCTTGCCGGAGAGGCCCAAAAATAGAAGCAAATATGCTAAATTATCTATGGTGTTTCAGTGGGTATTAATTCCATTTACCATTACTATTTTCGGTGCGTTTCCAGGCCTAGAAGCGCAGACAAGACTGATGCTTGGCAAATATATGGGTTTTTGGGTAACACCAAAGCACAGAAAGAACTGACTGCCGACAGGTTATAACTATGTATTCTCTTTCATCTAAAAAACGACTCTGGTATCGCATTTCATTGGCGGTAATTTTTGTTATCGCCGCGCCGCTTTTGATCCTTTATGCAAGCGGTTACAGATTGGATGACGCTTTTAAACTTGCTTCTACCGGAGGAATATATATAAGTGCTCCTCAATCTGGGGTGGAAATATACGTTGACAATGAGTTGATAAGGAAGACAAGCGCATTTCAAAAAAACGCTTTTGTTCAGAACTTGAAACCTGCGGATTATGAGATTCGTGTTACAAAGGAAGATTACCAAGAGTGGAGCAAGATTTTGAGTGTATTTCCAGAGACGGTGACAGAAGCGCATTCGTTTCTCCTGAGAAAAGAGCCCGTTCTCGTAGAGGTCCGCTCTCTCGTAAGCGCTGAGACTGACGGAGACAGAGCCACCTCGACAGCGACTACCTCCATAAAACAGATTAAGAACCCTGAATATGACATTGCGATTAAACTCTTTGAGCCTATAAAGACTTCAACTCTAAAGAAGGCAACATCCACTGATATTGAGAAAGTGTCTAGGAAACTTAGCGTTTTGCGTGATGGCGATATTCTAAGAGTCACGTGGCTAGGGAACATGGATGATATCCCGGGCTATTTCTGTAGAAATGAAATTTGCAAAGAGGAAATTATTATAAACCCGAACTCAAAGATCAAACATTTTGACTTCTTTCCTGGACGTGAAGATTTAATAATAATGAGTCTTGAAAATGGAATTTATGTAAGTGAGATAGATGATCGTTCTAAACAAAACGTCCAAAAAATAGTGGAAGGGGGAGGTTATGACTTTAGAATCTTAGAAGGAGACCAAATCTATATCAAGAAAGCCAGACAGATATTTGTACTAAACCAAGCATAGAACTTTAAACCGCTCTCAGCGAATGACGGCGTTGTAGGTCTTTACCGTGAAGTTCTCAAGCTCTTTGTGCAGTTTATCCACTTCGGCATTTGTAAGAGTTCTGTCTAGACTACGGTAAACAATTCGGTAAGCATAGCTTGTTTTTCCCGCTCCAAATTTCTTTATGTTTTCGTATTTGTCTAGAAGGGTCATTTCCTCCACCAGATCACCCGCAACATCTCGCACCAAATCAAAGTAATTGTTGGGCGCAAAATCACTATCTACAACAAAGGAAATATCACGTGTAACAGGTGGGTATTTACTAACTTGTACGAATTTTTGCCCCAATTTGAGTTGTTTCTTTACTCTTGGATCGTCTGACCAAAGGAGACGTATATCTGGAAGCTCCATACCGATTATAGCTAGTCTTTCCAAGCCGAATCCGAATGCCCAGCCGTTGTAGCCCTCTAGACCGAAGTTTGCCATTACTTCCTTTCTAGGCATTCCGCTTCCCAGTATTTCTACCCAATCTCCATTTATCTTCACTTCTACCTCAAGACTGGGGTCTGTGTAGGGGAATGTGTCTACGTTGAAACGAAACTCTATGTCTTTCCCAAAGATTGTCTGCACGATTTCAGTAAGTACACTTTTCAGATCATCAAGTGAGAGGATTTCTTTAGAGTCGGGGACCATGTAGAGACCCCCCATTTGGTGGAAGATATTCATGTGGCGGCGATCAATCTCGTCTTTTCTGTATACCTTTCCGTAGCAGAGCACCCCAAATGATTCATTGCGGCTGATTTTATCCTTGATCTCAGGGAGATTGAGGTAGTAGTACCACATCACAGTGTCATGTGTACGAAGAATATTTGTTTCGTTCACATAATATGTGTCAGACTTGCTACGTGCAGGATGGTCAGCAGAAAAATTGAATAGGTCGAAGCTCACATCTGTGGGTACAACTTCGGGGATAATGATATTGTCAAAGTCCTTTAGAGAGGGAACGTTCTTTACGCGTTCGGCTAGGTCAAAAAGAGGACTACCCTCTGTACGTGAAAGGTCAGGCATAGCCAAATAGCGTTTGATTCGAGCAATTTCTGGATCCGAACGCTTGTCGGATTCTTGAAGGATCCTCTCTTGATCAGCAAGCGGTATATTGTATGTTACTCCCATAAGGCCTCATTCTAATTAAGATTTGAATAAAACTCAAATAAAAAGAAACCGCGTTCCGACATGGTCGGAACGCGGGATCAGACAGTCTCAGTCCTTTTGATTGCAAGGTTATCATTGAATTCGACAGAATTCGGAATAGTAACACGCGGATCAACAGCGATAATCTTTCGTCCACTCGCTTGCTGGCGCAGAGTCGATTCCAAACGCATGAAGGCAGAACTAGCCAGGTCCTTATTGCTGACTTTCCCGTCAATGTAAGAAAGGATTCTTTCAATTCTCAGATAGAAAGAGTCGGTCACTTCAATGTTAAAACGGCGCATAAAATCTCCTCGTAATTGGTGCAGTTTATCTAGCACAAGATAACCATATTTGACTATGATTATCAACATTTGAGGCGTTTTCCGTCCTTTCTTTATACTCTCAAATTTGCTATAATTCAGGGGCAAAAAGAGAGCAATTCGGGACGCTTATATGGCCTAAAATAAGGCCAAATTTCATTGTTAAATGGCTGATGAAAAAATAAAAAAATCTAAATATAGCGCCGAGGATATTACTGTCCTTGAAGGGCTGGACCCTGTCCGCAGACGCCCTGGAATGTATATTGGTACCACAGGTCCTGACGGACTGCATCATTTGATTTGGGAAGTCTTTGACAACTCTCGCGACGAAGCGATGGGAGGTTTCGCCAATCATATTGAAGTGGCGCTTCTCCCTGGCAACCGCATTCGTGTAGCTGATAACGGAAGAGGTATTCCAGTGGACATTCATAAGCAGACAAAAGTTTCTGCTTTGGAAACAATTATGACCACGCTTCACGCCGGAGGAAAGTTTGGCGGGGAGGGGTATAAAGTTTCAGGAGGGCTTCATGGAGTGGGAGCTTCAGTTGTGAATGCTTTGTCACTTTACATGAAAGCGGAGGTGCATCGTGACGGAGGAAAGTATATGCAGGAGTATGCCAAAGGGAAGAGAAAAGCTGCTGTAAAAAAGGTTGAGGCGTCAAAATTGAACGGAACGATTGTTACGTTTGAGCCAGACGGAGAAATTTTTCCAGAAATCAATTTTGAATTCAGTAGAGTTGTAAATCACTTGCGACAGCAGGCATATTTGGTGAAAGGTTTGAGAATTGTCGTCCTCGATGCGCGAGAGTATAAAGGAAAGATTGATGATGAGTCATTTTATCTAGCGGACCTTGGTCTGGATATTCCATCAGTTACGTTTTATTTCGAAGGAGGATTACTTTCTCTTGTTAAGTTTTACAATCAGACACAAAAGCCAATTCACAAAAATATTTTCTATATTGAGAAGAAGACAAATGAGTACGAATCTGTAGAAGTTGCGCTCCAATATGTAGATGACATCTCATCCCGCGTAGTGCCATTTGCAAACAATATTTACAATCCTGAAGGTGGAACGCACGTAACAGGTTTTAAAACCTCTCTCACTAGGACTTTGAATACTTATGCTAAGAAAAATGGCTATACAAAAGATAGCGAAGACGGTTTTACTGGAGAAGATGTTCAAGAAGGCCTGACAGCTGTTATTTCAGTCAAGCTCCGAGAGGTGCAGTTTGAAGGGCAGACAAAAGCCAAGCTCGGCACTGTGGAAGCTCGAGGAATGGTGGAAAGCGTCTTTGGAGAGGCTTTTGAAGCCTTTTTAGAGGAAAATCCTGATGATGCTAGGGCTATGGTGAATAAGGTTATTTTGGCCCTAAAAGCTCGCAAGGCTGCCAAAGCCGCTAAAGATTCCGTGCTCCGCAAAGGCGCTCTAGAGGGAATGACACTCCCAGGGAAACTTGCAGATTGTCAGTCAAAGTCTGCAGAAGAATCAGAGCTATTTATTGTGGAGGGAGATTCGGCAGGTGGTACCGCTAAAATGGGTAGAGACAGACGCACACAGGCTATACTCCCGCTTCGCGGAAAAATTCTTAATATTGAGAGAGCGAGACTCGATAAAATGCTCGGTTCTGAGCAAATCAAGAACTTAGTGGTAGCTCTAGGCACTGCAATAGGCGATACATTTGATATTGAAAAGCTTCGTTATCACAAAATTATTATCGCTACAGATGCCGATGTGGATGGTGCGCATATTCGCACTCTCCTTCTCACGTTGCTTTATAGATTTTTCCGACCGTTAATTGATGCAGGACATGTTTATATTGCTCAACCGCCTCTTTATAAGATAAAAAAAGGCAAAGAGGTTTTCTATGCGTACTCGGATGAAGAAAAACATAAGATTGTGGGGAAGGAAGAGGTGGGTGAGGAATTAATTGAAACAGAATCTGAATCAGTTGGAGAAGAAGCTGAGGATGTTGAAGTTAAGACTAAAACAGCAAAAGTATCAATTCAGAGATACAAAGGTCTTGGAGAAATGAATTCGGATGAACTCTGGGAGACTACTATGGATCCAGCTAAAAGAATACTTAAGCAAGTAAATGTAGATGATGCTCAAGAAGCGGATAAAGTGTTTGATATTCTTATGGGTACGGATGTTCCAGCACGAAAGTCTTTCATACAGTCAAATGCCAAAATGGCGAGGTTAGATATCTAGAGCAAGTTTTCAGTAGACAGTATTGGGTTGTCAGAAAAATGAAAAGAACCCCCGACGCTCATGCGTCGGGGGATTAATGCATAGCGACGAAGTCGCTCGCTACGGCGAAGTAAGAGCAATCCTCGCCTCTGATATGGAGACAATCCTCGTGTCCATTGAATCCAATCCCGGTGACCGTGAAGGAACCACTTCCGTATAGACCCAGAGCTTGCTTGTTGGTATTGTTTGCAAGGACAATGTCTCCCACCGCAAAGGTTTTGATTTCCATGCGTTTTGGGAGATCCTTAAGAGTGATGTTTAATTGCTCCGAGCCGTAAACAGCAAGCGCATGGGTTAATTCCTTAGAGTACAGAGTTGCGTGCAATATACTATTGGAAATGATCGCTCTCAATAGCGCCAAAAGTTTAGTTTTGGTCATCTCCGGCTCCTTGTAATGACGATTCTCACATAAACTTACTAAATACTCATTCCCTGTCAATTAGAACTACCTCTTTGCAGATATTTCTTCTTTGAGTTTAGATAACAGTTCCTCAGGAGATATTTGTCCAAGATTGCCAGAATCGCGGGATTCTAGGGTTATCATATTTGCTTCAACTTCCTTGTCGCCAATGACAATAGTGTAGGGAACTTTTTCTACTTTCGCACTGCGGATTTTCTTGCCAAGGTTTTCACTGCTGTCATCTAGTTCTGCGCGAATATTATTTTCCTTGAGATTTTCAAATATTTTTTTGGCAAAGTCTAAGTGCGCTTCGCCAATTGGCAGTATCTTTGCCTGAACAGGGGAGAGCCAAAGGGGGAATGCTCCTGCATATTTTTCAATGAGAAATGCAACAATGCGCTCTATTGCACCAATTGATGAACGATGCACCACAAAAGCCTTGTGGGCCTTTCCGTCTTCTCCTGTGTAGTTAAGATCAAATCGATGTGATGAAGAAAGGTCGTATTGCACTGTAAAAGCCGTGTCCTCCTTTCCATTCACATTTTTCATCTGCACATCAATCTTTGGGCCATAGAATGCGGCCTCATCCTTTGCCTCTTCAAACTCTGCTTTGCGTTTTTCCATGAGTTCACGCAGGAGTTTTTCTGCTTTGTCCCATCCAGCATCATCTTTAAAATATTTTTCAGTATTGTTCCTATCTCCAAGAGAAAGTCGGTATCTAAAGTCCTTCCCGTATTCAAGGTGAAAAACTTTATTTACATACTCAATCAAATCAAGAGCTTTTCCCATTTCCTCTACTGCTTGCGCTTCGTCTACACAAATTATGTGCGCATCAGAAAGACAAAACGCTCTCACCCTTTGAAGCCCCATCAGCTCTCCTGATTGTTCGTAGCGGTAGAGCTGGGCAAGCTCAGCAATACGCATAGGTAAATCCCTGTAGCTTCTTGGTTTTGAAAGATAAAGCTCAAAATGATGAGGGCAGGTCATGGGACGAAGCATAAACTCCTCATCGTCAATTACAATCGGTGCATACATACTATCTTTGTAGTATGGATAGTGACCTGACTTTTTATAGAGTTCCAACTTGGCAATGTCTGGAGTTCGTACATGAAGGTAACCTCGTCGAATTTCTTCATCGACAATGAAGCGTTCCAGTTCCCGTCTTATAGTTGCACCTTTAGGCAACCAAAGAGGCAGACCTTTGCCCACTGTATCTGAAAAGGTGAATATCTCAAGCTCCTTTCCAAGTTTTTTATGATCTCTGTCGTCTGCCATAGTTTTAATTTAAAACGCCCTAGTAAATGCGCAATCAAAGTTGCGAATTTACTAGGGCGAATTATCGCGGTTCCACCTAGTTTCCCTTCGACTACGCTCAGGGCACTCATTTAATCCAAGAATTAGGCTCTCGCTCCGTTTCGGGACTGTGGTTGGTCGCCACAGCAATCTTCTTGTCAATTTAATCCTATATTGCGCTGGCTATAGTGTCAATTCACATTTAGCAGAGCTTAGCCTTTTCTGCTATTAAGGAGATTTCGTCATTTCTCTTGGAAAGCTTGCCAACTATAGCCACACATGCGTCCAGTTTGAGGATGTCTTTGAGTTTCTGATAAGTGCTGGGGAATACCACGCTTTCAATACTGCCAGTGTAGTCGGAAACTGTGATGAAAAGCATTGGCTCATTGTTTTTTGTAATCACTTCTCTTACAGCGTCCACAATTCCAACCACCATCACGTCGCTCTTTTTGGATGATCCAGATTTGATTTTTGCAATGCTCAAATCCAATTTTTCTAGCTTTTCTTTGTGTTTATCAAGAGGATGGCCAGAAATAAATAGACCAAGAAGTTCCTTTTCCCAGAGAAGTTTTTCTTCCATTGTGGCTTCTGGGGCCGGTGGAAGTGAGAGGGAAGGCACTTGTGTTCCCAGAGCGGAAGTGAATAGAGAGTCTTGATTGCTTGCGTCCTTCATTCTCTCCTTATGGTATTCAAGCAAAAGGTCTATATTTGCCATCATGACGCCTCTCTCGCCGAATTCGTCTAACGCCCCACACTTGATCAAAGCTTCAAGAGATTTCTTGTTGAGATTTCTGTCTTTGATCCTGTCTATAAAATCAGCGAGTGATTTGAATTTTCCATTTGTTTTGCGCTCCTTCACAATTGAATTGGCGATTCCTTCTCCGAAATTTTTTACAGTCGTCAATCCAAAGCGGATTGTGTCTGGCTCACCTTGCTTTCTTACTACCGAAAATCCCTGGTAACTTTCATTTACAGACGGAGGAAGCACGGGAATACCCATACGCTTGCATTCCACCACCATTTCCCCAATTTTTTCAATATTCCCGGACTCGGCAGTCATCACGGCAGACATGTATATTGCAGGGAAGTTGGCCTTCAAGTAGGCAGTTTGGTAGGCCACACGGCCGTAGCTTGCGGCATGGGCTTTGTTGAAACCGTATGCTTGGAACGGCTCAAAGAGTCGCCACAAATCTTCGGCAAATTTCTTTGTCTGTCCGTTTTTTACCACACCTTCAATGAATTTTTCCTTCTGAGCGGCCATTTCCGCTGGAATCTTTTTTCCAACAGCCTTTCTGAATTTGTCTGCTTCAAGCCAGCTGTATCCTGCAAGCTCTATGGCAGAGAACAAGAGGTCATCCTGATAGACGATGAGGCCGTATGATTCCTTCAGAAATTTTTCCATTCGTGGATCAATGTAGGAAATTAGTTTTGGATTATTTTTTCTCTTTATATATTCTGGAATCACTTCCATCGGTCCCGGACGGTAGAGAGCCACCATGGCATTAATGTCGTGGATAGAAGTGGGCTTGAGATCTACCAGAAATTTAGTCATTCCGTCGCCATTGAGCTGAAAGAGGCCTTCAGTCTCGCCTCGGGCAAGAAGCTTAAAGGTGCTTTTGTCATCAAGAGGAATGTTGTCAATATCAATAATTTTGTTTTCAATAGCTTCCACTCTGTGAAGAGTGTCTGCGATAATGGCCAAATTTTTTATGCCGAGGAAATCAAATTTGAGCAGACCCGCATCTTCAATCGCATACATATCGTATTGAGTGATTATTTTTCCTTCACCTTTCGGGTCAAACTGAAGCGGTACATAGTTTGTGAGAGGCTCGGGTGATATCACCACTCCGGCAGCGTGCACGGAGATGTGCCGGGCGCAACCTTCAATCTTTTTTCCTAGATCAATAATCTTTCTGACATCGGAATCTGCGCTGTACATCTCCTTGAGTTCTGATACCAGCTCAAACGCGCGATCTATAGACATGGGGAAGCCTTGCGAACCAAATGGAATGAGTTTGGCAATCCTGTCTCCGAGTGCATAGGGGTATCCGAGCGCTCTGGCAACGTCTCGCACAACCCCGCGAGCAAGCATCGTCCCAAATGTTCCAATTTGAGCAACTTTGTCCTCGCCATATTTTTTCCGCGCATAGTCAATCATTTCATCACGCCTGTTGTCAGCAATGTCTAAGTCAATATCTGGCGCGCTCGGCCTTTCTGGGTTCAGGAATCTCTCAAATGGGAGTTTGTAGTCAATCGGGTCAACGGTGGTTATGAAGGTCAGGTAAGACACTATGGAGCCCGCCACGGATCCTCTAGTATTTGTAAGGATTTTGTTTTCTCTGGCATATCTAATAAGGTCCGCCATCACCAAAAAGTAGGGGGAATATCCTTTGTTTTTAATAATCTTAAGCTCATATTCAATACGCTCTTCAACCTCTTTTGTCTTCTTAAGCCCTCTTTTTGAAAGTCCTTCATATACCACTCTTTTGAGTTCTTCATCGTGAGTTGTGCCTGCTGGTATTTTAAAATCGGGAAATACCCACGAGCCAAGACTTAATGTCAGATTGCATTTATCCACGACTTCTTGCACGTTTTCCAACGCTTCAGGAAATTCTTTGAAGTATTCATTCGCCTTCGCTTGGTTTATGAAAGAAAAATCTTCTTCTCCGTCATTCCACCCACCTCTGTCTCTCTCGGGGTTTGTTTGAACAGAAAGGAGAGTGTCTCTTGCGGGCTTGTCTTCAGGACTAATATAATAAACATCATGTGCCGCCACGGTCTTGATGTTATTCTCTCTCGCAAACCGTGAAAGCGCCTGCATTCGTTCGTTGTGCCCGGTGATTTCCGGATGAATTGAAATTTCAATATATAAATCGTCACCAAAAACTTGTTTGTACCAAAGAGCCGCTTCTTCCGCTTTTGCGCTCTCCGATCCGAGCAGAGTTCGGGCAATTTCTCCTGCAAATGACGAAGAAATAGCTATAAGCCCTTCATGGAATCTCTCAATGAGTTCTTTGTCAATTCGCGGTTTGTAGTAAAAGCCTTCAAAATGAGAGATGGTAACTATCTTAATTAAATTTTTGTATCCGACTTCGTTTTTAGCAAGAAGCACAAGCCTGTATCTGTTGTTATCTACGCCTGCTTGCTTATCCGCGCGCCCTCTTTGAGCTACGTACGCGTCAACTCCGATGATTGGCTTTATTCCGGCTTTTTGACAATCTTTATAAAATTCAATTGCTCCATATAAGTTGCCATTGTCAGTGAGAGCCAGTGCCGACATCCCATCCTTTCTTGCCGCTTCAATTAGGTCGGGAATCTTAGGCAGGGCATTAAGCAAGCTGTAGTGGGAGTGAACGTGTAAGTGGCTAAACGACATAATGCAGAGATTATACTACGCTCGCTTAATCAATCCCGTCTTCACTTCTGCAATCTAGTATGTCGGGATATGATGTATGAAACATGGCTAGGTGGAAAAACTCACATATTGCGGGTATAGACGAGGCTGGTAGAGGCCCTCTTGCCGGTCCGCTTTCTATGGCTGTAGTTGTCATAAAGGCAGGCGAGAAGCTACCTTTGCACGGGCTAAAGGATTCAAAAAAGCTCTCTTATAAAGCCAGAGAGGAGTGGTTTAAAAAAATTAAGACATGGAAGAAAGATGGCAATCTCTCTTATAAACATGTTTTTATCTCCGCTCAAAAATTAGATTCACTCGGAATGTCGTGGGCGCTTAAAGAATCTGTAAAAATTTGTTTAGAAGGATTTGGAAAAAAACACGCTGAAATGAGGGTTTTTTTAGACGGAGGACTTCGTGCTCCAGATAGATTTAAGCAGAAGACAATTATCAAGGGAGATGAGAAGATTCCAGTTATTGCTCTGGCATCTATCGTTGCAAAAGTTTTTAGAGATAGGAAGATGATTGCTTTCTCAAAGAAATATCCCAAATACTGCTTCAATGTTCACAAAGGTTATGGCACAACCCTTCACAGGAAGCTCATTAGAAAGCATGGAGTCTGCATTTTGCACAGGAAAACATACATACATTTCTAATTTGCAAATTTAACCTAAAAAGATATACTCATATTCTATGGTTGTACGAATGCGTCATACCCGTTCGCATACAGCGAACCGAAGATCACATCACGCTCTCACGAGCCGTTCTTTGGCTGTATGCGGCAATTGCGGCGCTAAGCGTCCTAAACACACGGTTTGCCAGACATGCGGCAAATACAAGGGCAGGGACGCGGTAGATGTTATAGGGAGAGCCGCAAAGAAAGCCCAGAAGAGGAAAGAGAAGGAGAAGGCGGGAGCTAAGTAGGAGTGAAAAGGAGGGTGTAGTTCTAAAAATTTTGTACCTTTCAAATCATGGCAAATAGGCATCTGGCAAGATCAATCGTAATGCAGTCCCTCTTTGAGTGGGACTTTGCTAAGAAAGCTAGTAAGGAAGCTAGAGATATTCTATCCCGAAATGCCGGAGAATTTGCTCCCGGCATAGCTGACACTTCCTTTATGGACGAACTTCTTTCTGGTGTTATGAACAAGAGAAAAGATTTGGATTCTGTCATTACCAAAGCTGCTCCGGATTGGCCACTAGAGAAAATTTCAACAATTGATAGGAATATCCTGCGTATAGGTCTATACGAACTTCTTTTTGCTAACCACGCGGAAGTGCCTCCTAAGGTGGCGATAAACGAGGCCATTGAGCTTGCCAAGACTTTTGGCGGTGATACGTCTGGAAAGTTCGTAAATGGAGTGCTCGGAGCAGTGTACAAAGAGATGGGCGAGCCGGGCAAAGACGAGCAGAGTCCAAAAAAGAAATTTTCAAATAACGTCCCTGACAGCGAGTTGCCGCTGGAGCAACTTGGTGGAGCCATAGTATACGGGAGGGACAATGGGATACTCTATGTGGCGCTAGTGCATGATGTATTCGGCCATTGGACCCTCTCCAAGGGCAAGCTTGAGGATGGAGAGGACGTGAAAGATGGTACAAAAAGAGAAATAAAAGAAGAAATAGGACTTGATGTGGAGATAGAAGATGACTTGGGAACGAATGAATATACCGCCTATCATCCGGAGAAAGGCAAGATTAGGAAAAGGGTGCACTACTTTTTAGCAAAGTCAGAGTTTACTCCCATCACTCTTGAGGTCTCTGGAGGATTGACCGATGCAAGATGGTTTCCGGCAGAGGAGCTCGCTCTGCTCAATTTCTATGATGATATTCTTCCGCTAATAACAAAGGGGCTAAAGATACTTTCTACTAAAAAATAAAATGTCAGCTGATTGGTCACAACTTGAGGAACGCGCAGGTGTCGTGTTTGAAAATAAAGACTTGCTTAAGCAAGCTTTTGTTCATCGTTCATATTTAAATGAAAATAGGGGATTTCCTTTGGGACACAATGAAAGGCTGGAGTTTCTTGGTGATGCAGTGCTTGAGCTTGTGATTACTGATTATTTATATACAAAATATCCCGAGAAAAATGAGGGAGAGATGACATCACTTCGCTCTGCACTTGTGAATGCAAATACCCTCTATCAAGTGGGGAATAATCTAGGTATTAACGACTTTCTTCTGCTTTCTCGTGGTGAAGCAAAAGATACGGGCAGGGCGCGACAATATATTTTGGCGAATACTATGGAGTCTCTTATTGGGGCTATCTATCTTGATAGGGGGTATGAAAAAGCCAAGGATTTTATATACACACATATAACTCCGCTTATTGATAAGGTGATTGAAGAAGAAAGCTGGATTGATGCTAAAAGTCTTTTTCAAGAGCAGGCTCAAGAGCATGATGGCGCTACTCCTGCATATAAGACTCTAAAAGAAGAAGGGCCGGACCATGATAAGCATTTTACGGTTGGAGTTTATATAAAAAATGATCTTATCGCGGAAGGAAGAGGGGATTCTAAGCAAGATGCTGAGCAAGATGCGGCTAGAAAGGCGCTTGAGGCTAAGGGATGGGAATAGAGAAAGCGCGCGTCCTACTGAACGCGCGCTCGGCCCCCTTCAAGCACTGTTGGAACTGGATCGTTCTGCAATTTCCCTTTCCGATGGCCACCAGTAGGCAAGGGTTATAGCGCCAATTCCGAGTGCTAAAGTTCCGCCTACGATCCACGCTGTACCAACATGGGAGTGATGAGTCCGCTCCCAAGCTGCGAACAGGAAAAGGATGATGCCTAGAACGAACAGTCTTACTCGTTCGAAACGGGACATAGGGGGGTTCCTTGTTTGGAAGGTTTAATCTTGTATTCCGCTACCATTATATCACAATAAGTCTATAGAAGTCAATAGTTAGAAGTGGCCCAGTTAAAGGAGGTTTTAGGTGTTAGGTTTTAGAAAAAAAAGTGTTAAAATTAGCCACTGAATTAAACTTATTCAGCTTATTAAACTAATTTGCCCATGCTCCTCAAAAGCATAGAACTTTCAGGATTCAAGTCCTTTGCAAAGAAAAGCACGCTTGAATTTAGCTCTCCCATATCCGCAATAGTGGGGCCAAATGGATCAGGCAAATCAAATGTTGCCGAGGCTTTTCGTTTTGTATTGGGGGAGCAGTCTATTAAATCCTTACGCGGTAAGAAAGGTGAAGATCTCATTTTCAATGGAGCGGGAGATAGCGCTCGGGCAAACAGGGCATCAGCGAAACTTGTTTTTGATAATACAAAAAAATTTTTAAATATTGATTTTCCTGAAGTTGCGATTGAGAGAGTGGTGCATCGTGATGGTGTGAATGAGTATCTTATTAATGGCTCTGCGGTGAGACTTAAGGATGTCATTGAGCTCCTCGCTTCAGCGCATATTGGCTCCTCTGGGCATCATATTATTTCTCAAGGTGAGGCAGACAGAATTCTAAATTCAAATATGCGAGAACGTAGGGCAATGCTAGAGGACGCGCTTGGACTTAAAATATATCAATACAAAAGAGCGGAGAGCGAAAGAAAGCTGGAAAAGACGGTAGAAAATATTGCTTCTGTGGAATCACTACGCAGAGAGATTGCGCCGCATTTGAGATTCCTCAAGAAGCAAGTGGAGAAAATGGAAAAAGCGGTAGAGCTAAAAAACACACTTGTAACTCTCGCAAAGCATTACCTTAAGCGCGAAGATATTTATGTAAAAGCAAACAGAAAAAACATTGAGGGAAAAATTGCGCCATTAGAAAAAAAGAAAAAAGAGCTTGAGGGAGAGCTTGCTCAAGCTAGAAAAGTTCTAGAAGACTCTAAAGATAAAGACGCCAAACGGGAAGAGGTGATAGAGCTTGAGCGTAAAATCCAGGGAGCTAGGTCCGAGCGTGATTCTCTTATTCAAGAGCTTGGCAGAATACAAGGTCAGATTGATTCTGAAGAGAGAATCTTGAAAAAGCAGAAAGAGATTGTTGCGAGTGCTGCCGGGAAGACAGTGCTTCTTGTGGACGTGGAGTCATTTGCAAGCAATATTAAAGAGAAAGTCTCGGCTATTTTGGCTCAAGGGGAAGTGTCAATAATTAAAAAAATCGCGGAGGAAATCCGGCAGATATTTTCTGATTTCATAAAGTCTCATAGGGAAAAAGCGGATGATAAGGTTATAAAAGAGTCGGAAGAAGCTCTTGCGGAGCTCGGAGCTAAGAGGAAGGAAATAGATGGGAAACTTGCTTTAGCTAAAGGGCGAGAAGAGTCACTTCAGAAGGAATATCAGAAAATTCAGAGCGCTATAGAGAAAGAGAAAGATACGAGCCGTGATGCCGAGAAATCTCTTTTTAGAATAATGTCGGAGGAGAATACTGTAGTGATAGAGCTTGCTCAAGAGAAGGAAAAGTTAAATACCTTAGCCTTAGTAGAAGCAGACTTTAATCGTGAAAGAGAAGAGTGCGCCATGCTCGGGGGAAGAGAAGTTCTGGATTATGCGTCACTAGTTTTAGAAGAAGGTCTGGAAGAGAGGTCCATACAAGATGAAAGGCGGAGAGAATTGCAGAAAATAAAAATACGTTTGGAAGATTCCGGTCTTGGTGGCTCTGATGAAACCATGAAGGAGTATCAAGAGACAAGCGAAAGGGATACTTTCTTGGCTCGAGAGCTAGAGGACCTTACAAAATCAGCAGAGTCTCTCCGAGAGCTTATTGCTGAGCTTGGTGAAAAGCTTGATATAGAATTTAAGGAGGGAATCAATAAAATAAACGAAGAATTCCAGAAATATTTCGCTCTAATGTTTGGAGGTGGAACTGCTGGGCTCAAGGTCGTAAGAGAAAAAGTGAAAATAAAGAGCGATACAGATTTGGAAATGGATGAGGAAATGCTGGAGGGGTCCGCCGAAACTTTGGAAGAAAGTTTGGCGGATAAAGAGGGTATTGAGATTGAAGTGAATCTTCCTCGCAAAAAGATAAAAGGCCTAATGATGCTTTCAGGCGGGGAAAGAGCACTTACCTCCATCGCGCTTCTATTTGCTATGTCGCAGGTAAACCCACCACCATTTATTATTTTAGACGAGACAGATGCGGCGCTTGATGAAGCCAATTCTCGCAAATACGGGGATATGATAGAAAATCTAGCAAAACAATCTCAACTTATTTTGATTACTCACAACAGAGAGACAATGTCCCGAGCGGGCATAATTTATGGAGTTACAATGGGCGGGGGCGGGGTATCAAAGGTTCTTTCAATACAGTTTGAGGAGGCCGTGTCAGTCGCTAAATAGTTCGTTTTAGATGAGGATAAAATCTAAAGTTTTCTTATCCAAATCGGCGCTTTTGAGCTTCACATTTACTCTATCTCCCAGAGTGTACTTTTTCTTTGTGTCTTTCCCAACGATGCAATAATTTTTCTCATCCAGTGAATAGAAATCATCAGTCATATCTCGCATTCGCACCATTCCTTCAGCCTTTATGCTATCTTCCTCTACATATATACCCCATTCTGAGACTCCGGAAATTGTAGCGTTGAATTCTTGACCGACTTTGTCCAGCATATATTCCACTTGCTTGTACTTGATTGAAGATCTTTCAGCTTCTGCCGCCGAAATCTCCTTATCTGTTGTGTTTTCCGCAAGACGCTCAAGATTTACAAGCTCGTCTTGACCCACTTTGCCTTTTGAGAGGAGACGGAAAAGAAGTCTGTGCACGAGCATGTCTGGATATCGGCGAATAGGGGAGGTGAAATGAGTATAGAATTCAAATCCAAGTCCGAAGTGTCCGATATTTTTTGTGGAGTAAATCGCTTTTGACATGGCGCGAATTGTGGCTGTTTTCACTAAAGATTCCTCAGGCTTGCCCGTTACCTCCTTGAGGAGTCTATTGATTTCTGTTGCCGTAATTTCCCCGTGGGATGACTTCAAGTCGTATCCAAGAGACTTTAGAAAAATCTTGAGGTTGGCTATTTTGTCTTTGTCTGGGACATCGTGGATTCGGTAAATAAACGGAGTCTTAAGCTCTTTTGCCCCAGTTTCTTTATTCATGTAAGTAGCCACTTCTTGATTTGCGAGGAGCATAAATTCTTCCACAAGCTTATGTATATCTTTACGAACTTTACGAAAGACTCTTATGGGCTTGCCGTCTGGGTCTAGCTCAAACTTTATCTCATCAGTTTCAAATTCTATTGCTCCATTTTCAAATTTCTTTTTTTGAAGAACTTTAGCGATCTTGTTTAGGGTATCTAATTCATTGAAGTGTAAACCCGTCTTTTTATCCAAAATATCTTGTGCTTCCTCGTATGTAAACCGCTTGTCGGAGTGTATTACAGTCTTTCCAAACCATTTGTCACTGACTTTTCCTCCATCATCCATTGTGAATACCGCAGAGAATGTAAATTTGTCTTCATTGGCGTTTAAGCTACAGAGGTCATTGGAGAGGATTTCTGGAAGCATGGGGATGGTCCTGTCCACAAGATAGACCGATGTACCACGCTTACGAGCTTCCTTATCCAGTTCTGTGCCTTCTGTGACGAAGTGGGAAACATCCGCAATATGAATGCCGATTTCATATTTCCTATTACCCAAGTCCTTAAATGATATGGCATCGTCAAAATCTTTTGCGTCTATAGGGTCAATTGTAAATGTAAGTGTTTGACGGAAGTCTCTTCTCTTGGCAATCTCGGCTTCTTTTTTACTTAATTGCTCGTCTTTGACTTTTTGCGCCTCACTCTCTACTTCAGGAGGAAACTTAGTGTCAAATCCTTTCTCTAGCACGATAGCCTGCATTTCCACTTCGTGAATACCTTTCCTTCCCAATACTCTTAGTACCTGACCTTCAGGGCTCTTCATGGGGTCCTTCCAGCCTGTGATTTTGGCCAGAACTTTGTCACCACTTTTTGCCCGCATCGCTTTTGAGCTGTGAATGAATAGATCGCGATACATTCTTCTGTCATCTGGCTTTAGAAAGAAAAAGTCATTCCCATTGTTGCTTTCAAGAGTTCCGACGAATTGCTCCTTGGCCCTTTTTATAATTTTGATGACTTCACCTTGTCGTCTCTCGCCCTGCTTTTCTGCCAGTAAGGCAACTTCTACCTCATCATTATGCAGGGCTGTTCTCAGAAAGGGAGTTTGTATCTCAATGTCCTCCTCAAATTCTGGAATAGTAAAATAACCCACTCCTCGTGCGCTGACAGAAATAGTCCCTGTATATGTAGTATGTTCGCCCATTAAGACTTATTTCCAGACAATATAGCAGATTTGAAGTTCATTTCCAAATTTACCTTGACCAGGCTTTGAGTTATGTTACTATAGCGTCCATGTTGAAAATCAGACTTCAGAGGGTAGGAAGAAAGCACGAGCCAACGTTTCGTGTTGTTTTGACTGACTCAAAAAATAGCACAAAGAGCGGAAAGTACTTGGAAGTGCTTGGCTCATTTGACCCTCGTAAGACTACAGAGGTATTTCAAGGCGAGAGGATAAAGGAGTGGATGGGCAAAGGCGCCAAGCTCTCAGACACCCTTCACAATCTACTTGTTACTCACAAGATTATTGAGGGGAAGAAAGTAAACGTGCTTCCTAAGAAATCTCCTATAAAGAAACCCGCCGAGAATTCTCAAGAGAATTCAGGCGGGCAAGAAACAAGTGCTCCTGCTGTTGAAGCAGTGCCGCAAGTGAAAGCAGAGACTACCGCTCCAGAAGCAGAGGCTCCGAAAGAGGAGGCTGTTGCCGAAGCACCTTCAGAGACTCCAGCGGAAGAGGCGAAGCCCGAGGTGCCTGCCGCATAGTTCTCAATTTGCAGGTTTGTGATAAAATTTGATTGGACAGTATCATAGTCAGAACTGCCGTATTAGAAGTTAGGAAATATCAGAACATGGAAAGAGACGTACAATTTTTGGAAATGGTGGTGAAAGCGCTGGTAGATAATCCGAATGATGTAAAGATAAATAGGACAGTGGATGAGATGGGAGTGCTCATTTCTCTAGATGTGAATCCTGCGGATATGGGTAAGATCATTGGCCGACAGGGCAATACTGCCAAGGCCATCCGCACTCTCCTTCGAGTCGTGGGTATGAAGAATAATGCGAGAGTGAACTTGAAGATTAATGAGCCAGAGGGGGGTAAGGTGAATACTCAAGTGGTAAAAGACTTTGATCAGGCAATGGAAGACCTTAAATTGTAGCTTTTAGCTTATTGCTGTTAGCTTTTAGGAAATACAAAGACCCCGTAGTTCGGGGTTTTTGTATATCAGTAAGCAGTATTTTTTTGTTGCATTTAAGTACTAAAAGCTACAAGCTAGTAGCTATAAGCCAATCCAAATGACTTTCCATATCATCACATTATTTCCTGGAGCTTTTAAATCGTATTTGGGCGAGAGTATTTTGAAGCACGCCATTGAGGATAAAAAGATTAAGGTCAAATTCTACAATCCCCGCGATTACTCGTTGGAGAAGGGGGCTAGGGTGGATAGGAAGCCTTATGGTGGGGGGCCGGGGATGGTGATTCAGGCAGAGCCTGTTATTAAGGCTATTGAAAGAGCTCTCAAAGTATCAAAGCAAAAAGCTCTAATAGTCTGGCTAACTCCGGGAGGCAAGCAATTTACTAACGATTTTGCAATCAAAACCGCGAAAAAATATTCGAATATTATAATCGTGTGTGGTCGCTATGAAGGAATAGACGCAAGAGTAAAAAAAGTCTACAAGGTAAACGAGATATCAGTAGGACAGTTTGTACTTACGGGAGGGGAGCTTCCAGCAATGATAGTAATGGATGCTGTATCTAGACAAGTGGAGGGAGTGTTAGGGACTTTTGAATCTGTGGAGGAGAAGAGAATAAGCTCACATGATGTTTACACTAGACCTGAAATCTTCGCTTATAAGGGCAAAAAATACAGAGTGCCAAAGGTGCTTCTGTCAGGTCACCAGGCAAAAATAGAGGAGTGGAAAAAGGGGAAGTGATTACTGTGGATAAGGTATTGACCCCATTAGAGAGGACTTGTTAAGACTATTTTGCCACTTTAGATAAGGTAAGTAGGCCCGACTTTACATTATCCCCAGAGGTTCTCTAACGGGGTTGACAGGAAAAATGGTTCATATATACTAACCCCCACTTCGGCAAGATTGAGTTACGACGAGAAGACGAAGATTAACGTGTTGCGGGGTTAATCATAGGTAAGTCTTGCGACCTACATCCTCATAATTTAATAATTTATTATAAGACCCTTTAACGAAGGGGAGTTTTCTTTTGTATTTTTATGGCAACAAAAACAGCAAAGCGAGAGAAAAAGTATTTCAGCAAATTTAGGAAGCCGATGACGGAGATTCCCAATCTTGTAGAAGCACAGATTGAATCTTTTAAATGGCTCGTCAAAGAAGGACTCAAAGAAGTCTTTCAAGAATATTCTTCCATAAAGGATTTTTCTGAAAAGAAATTCACATTGGACTTTGCCGGTTTTGAACTGGCAGAACCCAAGTACGATGAGTATTATGCAAAAGATAATAAACTCTCCTACGAAGCGCCACTCAAGGTGAAGGTAAGGTTGAAGAACCATATCCAGAACACAGAGAAAGAACAGGAAATCTTCATGGCGGATTTTCCTTTAATGACTCCGCACGGAACTTTCATCATCTCCGGCATTGAAAGAGTGGTCGTGCCACAGCTCTCCCGCTCATTCGGAGTCTTCTTCACCTCGCAGAGTATAAGAGGAAAGCAGCTTTTCGGCGCCAAGATTATTCCTTCCCGCGGCGCTTGGATTGAGTTTGAGACAGATATTGAAGGGGTTCTCTATGTGCGTATTGATAAGAAGAGAAAATTCCCGGTATCTGTGCTTCTACGGGCCCTTGGAGCAAAGACTGACAAGGATATCTATGAGCTTCTTAAGAAAAATGATTTTTCAAAGGCTCACTTGGACAAGACAATTGCAAAAGACCATGCCAAGACGCAGGACGAGGCATTTATAGAAATTCACAAGAGACTCCGAGATGGCGACCTAGCTACCGCAGAGAATGCCAAAGAATTTTTCAACTCAATTTTTGGTACTGACAGATATGACCTGCACAAGGTTGGACGATTTCGTTTCAACAATCGCTTTGAAAAGAGCATGTCTGATAAGGAAATTGAAAGAAGGACACTTAATCTTGATGATATTGCCACTATTGTTGATTATGTGATTACTCTCAACAACACACCGGATGCAAAGGATGACGACATTGACCATCTTGGAAGCAGGCGTGTGCGATATGTTGGAGAAATGTTCCAGCAAAAGATTCGCGTGGGAATGTCTCAAATCAAGAGGAATATTCAAAACAGAATGTCCACTGTTGATACAGATGTGACACTTCCAGTGAATTTTATTTCTCCAAAGCCGCTTCAAGCGAGAATTAAAGAGTTCTTCACCACAAACCAGCTATCACAGTTCATGGCGCAGGAAAACGCTCTTCAGGAAATTGAGCACTTGCGCACTCTCTCGGCTCTTGGTCAGGGAGGTCTAAACAGAGCTCGCGCTGGCTTTGAAGTGCGTGACGTGCACCCATCTCACTATGGAAGGCTCTGTCCAATCCAGACTCCAGAAGGTCCAAACATCGGTCTTATCTTGCGTTTAGCCACGTACGCTCGTGTAAATGAGTTTGGAATGATTGAAGCTCCTTATGTAAAGGTAAAAGACGGTAGAGTAACGGGGGAAGTGGAGTTTTTAAACGCTCTTGAGGAAGAGAAATTCAACATTGCTCACGCGGCAACCCCATTTGATGATAACGGAAAGATTCTCGTTTCTGAAGTTGAGGTTAGACATCAAGGCAAGCCTATCTCTGTTGCTAAAGACGAGGTGCACTATATGGATGTAGCCACGAACCAATCCTTCTCCATTGCTACTTCTATGATTCCATTCATTAACCACGATGACGCAAACAGAGCACTGATGGGATCAAACATGCAAAGGCAGGCAACACCATCAATCGTGCCAGAAGCTCCATTTGTAGCTACGGGAATAGAGGGAGAGGCGGTGCGTGACACCGGAAGACTTCTAATTGCAGAAGAGTCGGGAACAGTTACATATGTAGATGGAAAGAAAATAAAAGTTAAGAGTGACAAAGGAAAGGAGAAGGAGTACAAACTCATCAATTTTTCCAGAACGAACGGATTTACGGTGTTTCATCAGAGACCATCTGTTGAGCATGGCCAAAAAGTAAAAAGGGGAGAAGTACTCGCTGACACATCTTCATCTGACCACGGAGAGATGGCGCTGGGACATAACGTACTCATTGCCTTCATGTCTTGGTCTGGATCAAACTACGAAGACGCTATTATCGTGTCAGAGAGACTTGTGAGAGAAAGCAAGTTTACATCAATTCACCTAGAAGAGTTTGTGGTGAATGTACGTGATACAAAACTCGGTCCCGAGGTTACTACCTGTGATATTCCAAATGTTGGAGAGGCAAAGCTCAAAAATCTAGCAGAGGATGGGATTATTCGAGTCGGCGCTGAGGTCAGATCAGGAGACATATTAGTGGGAAAGATTACTCCCAAGGGTGAAACTCAGCTTACACCAGAAGAAAGACTTCTTCGCTCGCTATTCGGTGAGAAGGCGCGCGATGTCAAAGATACTTCCAAGAGAATGGAAGGAGGAAAGCGAGGACGAATTGTAAACGTCCAAGTATTCTCTCGAGAGAAAGGAGACAAGCTTGAAAGCGGAATTATAAAGAGGATTCATATTGAGGTAGCTCAGCTTCGTCATCTTCAGGTTGGAGATAAATTGGCAGGGCGACACGGAAACAAAGGGGTCATCTCTAAAGTTCTTCCAGTGGAAGATATGCCATATATGGCAGATGGCACTCCAATAGATTTGATTCTCACTCCTCTTGGTGTGCCTAGTCGTATGAACCTCGGACAGATTTTGGAGCTTCACCTTGGGCTTGCGGCAAGCACTCTTGGCTATCAGGCCATCGTTCCTCCATTTGCTGGGGCAACGGACACTGAGATAAAAGAAGAATTGCAGAAAGCTGGGTTTGCATCAGACGGCAAAATGATTCTCTTTGACGGAAGAACAGGAATGGCTTTTGACCAGAGGGTTGCTGTCGGATATATGTATATCTTGAAGCTCCATCACATGGTGGAAGATAAAATCCACATGCGATCAATCGGTCCATACTCTCTCATTACTCAGCAGCCTCTTGGCGGAAAAGCCCAGGGTGGAGGACAGAGGTTTGGAGAGATGGAAGTATGGGCGCTTCTCGGTCACGGTGTAGCGCATACACTGCGAGAAATGCTCACAATCAAGTCTGACGATATTGTCGGACGCTCCGCCGCATTTGACGCGATTGTGAAGGGAGAAAAAATTGGAGAAATGCATGCCCCGGCTTCATTTAACGTTTTGTTAAACAATCTACGCGGACTTTCACTTGATGTGGATATGGGATATATGGACGGGTCGAATGAAGAAGAGAGCGAAGATGAACAATAAAACTCATAAGTTAAACTAACATGAAACCAAAATTTGCAGAGAAAAAACAGTTTGACATATTGAGCCTTCGCCTCGCTTCACCTGAGAGGATAAAAGAATGGTCATTTGGTGAAATCACCAAGCCAGAGACTATCAACTATCGAACACAAAGAAGTGAAAGAAACGGTCTCTTTGACGAGAAGATATTCGGTCCTGACAAAGATTACGAGTGTTATTGCGGAAAATACAGAGGAATTAGATACAAGGGAATTGTGTGTGAAAAATGCGGGGTGGAGATTACTCGCTCAATAGTTCGCCGAGAGAGAATGGGACATATTGAGCTCGCGTCTCCTGTTTCTCACATTTGGTTTCTGAAGTCCATGCCATCGCGCCTTGCTCTGATCATGGGCATTCCTTCATCTGAGCTTGAAAAAGTAATCTACTTTGCGGGATACATTGTTACCAATGTTTCTGAATCAGAAAAAGCAAGAATTCTTAAAGATGTTGATTCTGAATTTAAATCAAAGGTAAAGAATTTGCAGGATGAGAAATCCAAGGAAGCGTTAAAAGAACTTCTAAGTAGCACCAAGCACGATATTGAGAGTATTGTTCCAGGGAAAGTCCTTGATGAGGTTGAGTACCACGCTTACTCAATGAAGTATTCCACGCTTTTTGAAGCGGGTATTGGAGCTGAAGCAATCTATAACATTCTTAAAAAACTTGATTTAGCAAAACTTCTTGAGGACCTTAGAGTGAGCTATGAAAAGGCGAGCGCATTGGAATCTCCCAAGATTGCCAAGAGAATCAGTCTCATTCAGCAAATGATTAAATCCGGAGTCCGTCCTGAATGGATGTTTATGACGAGGATTCCTGTCATTCCTCCAGCCCTAAGACCCATGGTGCCGCTTGATGGCGGACGTTATGCTACTTCAGATGTTAACGACCTATACAGGCGTGTAATTAACAGAAACAATCGTCTGAAGAAACTCAAAGAGATCTTTGCTCCAGATGTAATATTGCGAAACGAGAAGAGAATCTTGCAAGAAGCAGTGGACGCTTTGATTGATAACTCCATTCGCCATGGTTCGGCGATTTCAGCAGGGGTAAATCAAGCGCAAAGAAGGCCGCTTAAATCTCTTGCTGATAACCTAAAAGGTAAAAGAGGAATATTCCGTCAGAATCTTCTTGGAAAACGTGTGGATTATTCCGGACGCTCCGTTATTGTCGTCGGACCCGAGCTAAAAATGAATGAATGCGGACTCCCAAAGCACATGGCCTTGGAGCTTTTCAAGCCGTTTGTTATTTCGGAACTGCTGAAAAAAGAACTTGCGTTCAACATTCGCGGAGCAAGCAGATTGATTGATGATGGTATTCCAGAAGTCTGGGCGATTCTTGAAGAAATTACAAAGAATAAATATGTGCTTCTAAACCGCGCACCCACTCTTCACCGTCTGGGTATACAGGCATTTAAACCAGTTCTTACAGAGGGAAATGCCATTCAAGTGCATCCTCTGGTTTGCGCCGCATTCAACGCTGACTTTGATGGAGACCAGATGGCTGTTCATGTTCCTCTTTCTATTGAGGCTCAAGCTGAAGCAAGGGAGATTATGGCATCAGATAAGAATATTCTTAAGCCGGGAAATGGTGAGCCTACTGTTGTGGCAAAGATGCTTGATATCGTTTTGGGATGCTACTGGATGACAAAAGTAGTTGCAGGGGAAAAAGGCGAAGGAAAAATCTTTCACACTCCAAACAGCGCCATCACAGCCTATGACTTTGGTGAAGTCGGATTTAGAGCACAAATCAAAGTTTTGGGTACAGAAAATCAGAAATATAATGAGTTTAACGGAAAGCTTTTTGAGACCACCGTAGGAAGACTCCTATTCAACAGCGTTTTGCCTTCTGATTATCCATTTGTAAATCAGGAAATTGACAGAAAGAAAATGGCAGCTTTGGTGGATGATCTTATTGAGAAATACGGAGTAAACAATGTTCCCCCAATCTTGGACAAAATAAAAGCCTTCGGTTTCAAGTACACAACATACTCAGGTATCACTTGGGGTATTGATGATGTTCAGATTCCAGAAGGCAAAGGAGAAGTGATAAAGAAAGCAAAGAAAGAAGCTGACATTGTGACAGACCAATTTAACACAGGACTTCTTTCTGAGGATGAGAGGCTTCGCAAGCATACCGAGATTTGGCATGCGGCTAAAGGCGAGGTGGAAAAGCTTGTTCCTGAATCATTGGACAAAAACGGGCCAGTGTATGACATGCTTAAGTCCGGTGCCAGAGGATCACTCTCTCAGCTTACTCAGATGGCGGGGATGAAGGGTCTTATTACGAATACAGCTGGAGAGACGATTGAATTCCCAATCATTTCTTGTTCAAAGGAAGGTCTTACTCCACTAGAATACTTCATCACTACTCACGGTTCTAGAAAGGGACTTACCGATACGGCTCTTAACACCGCAAAAGCAGGGTATCTAACCCGAAGACTCTTCGACGTGGCTCAAGACGCTATTGTGACTGAAGAAGATTGTGGAACAAAGGAAAGCATTATCATAAGTTCAGTTAATTCTGCTGGACTAGAGACATCAATTGCTAAAAATATCCGAGGCAGATTCTTATCAGAGGATATACTGACCGCGGAGGGAGAAGTGCTATTCAAAAAGGGCGATCTGCTCTCTAAAAGAGATTCCCAACTTGTTGAATCAAAGGGTGTAACATCAGCATCAGTTCGATCACCACTGACATGTAAATCTGCACTTGGAGTCTGCGTGAAATGTTACGGGGCTGATCTTGGAAAGCACAAAATTATTGATATTGGTGAGGCAGTAGGAACTATTGCCGCTCAAGCTATTGGAGAGCCTGGTACACAGCTTACTATGAGAACTTTCCACGCTGGAGGTACGGCTTCTGTTGGAGGAGATATTACTTCGGGTTTGCCACGTGTGGAAGAAGTGTTTGAAAACCGCACACCTAAAAATCCCGCAGTTGTTTCTCATGTGGATGGAACTATAACCGAGATTAAAAAGGAAGGAAGCGAGAAAATCATTGCCATTCTTCCAGATGAGAAGTCAAAGACAAAGGATAAAATAGAATACCTCGTCACTGCTGCCAGAATGGTCCTAGTGAAGACAGGGGACAGTGTTAGGAGAGGAGATCTTCTTACCGATGGATCAGCGGATATTGATGAGCTCTTCAAATATGGAGGAAAGGAAGTTGCTCAGAACTATATAATTAAAGAAATTTCCAAACCCTATGAATTGCAGGGAGAGACTGTGTCTAGAAAACACATTGAGGTCATAGTGAAACAGATGTTCGCCAGAAAGAAAATCAAAGATCCAGGAGACACATCTCTTGTTAAGGGTGACCTTGTTGAGCCGACTGAACTTAAGGAGGCAAACGCTAGTGCCAAAGAGAAAAAAGGCGAGGAAGCTAAAGTTGAGGATGTGTTTATGGGAATTACCGAAGTATCGCTTTCAAGAAGGAGTTTCCTTTCCGCTGCTTCCTTCCAGCATACTACCAGAGTGCTTATTGCCGCGGCCATTAGGGGAGTGGATGACAAGCTGGTAGGACTCAAAGAAAATGTCATCATCGGTAGGATAATTCCAGCAGGTACGGGATTTGCCGGCAGTCCGAAACAAAAGATGATCGAGGATATTCAAAGAGGGGGAGGAGTAGCATAAGGAGCGTGAGATTATTCGCTTAATAAAAAGCGTATTCTCTATGAAATCTTCTTCAGTAGATAAGATTAAGGAGCGACTGGATATTGTATCTGTCGTAGGTTCTTATCTTAAGCTTGAAAAAGCTGGTAGTAATTTCAAGGCTCGTTGCCCGTTTCATAACGAGAAGACCCCGTCTTTCTTTGTGTCGCCATCTCGCAATAGCTACTACTGCTTTGGCTGTGGAGCTAAGGGAGACATATTCACGTTTGCACAAGAGTTTGAAGGACTAGATTTCATCGGTGCTCTCAAAATGCTTGCTGAACGCGCTGGAGTAGAGCTTGAACGATTTGATCCAAAAAACAGGGGAGAACGAGATGAGCTCTATAGTATCTTAGAAACAGCCAGGAGTTACTTTACCGAAAATCTAAACGAGAATAAAAAAGCGATAGAGTATCTTACGGACAGAGGCCTAAAAGAGGAGACGGTTAAAACTTGGAGGCTTGGATACGCGCAGAATGAATGGAGAAATCTGTATTCGCACTTTATCTCGCTTGGAATGTCCGCGAAGAAGATGATTGAAGCGGGTCTTATAAAAAGAAGCGATACTCTACGCGAAGATGGATATTATGATGTCTTCCGCGGCCGCATAATTTTTCCCATTTTTGATGTCTCTGGCCGACCAGTGGCTTTTAGCGGAAGAATATTTGATGAGGCGCCAGATGCGCCCAAATATCTTAATAGCCCGGAGACTCCACTTTTTGTCAAATCTGAGACGCTATACGGCTTAGATAAGGCAAAAATCGGCATTAGAAAAAAAGATTATTCTATGCTTGTAGAAGGTCAGATGGACCTTCTAATGTGTCATCAAGCTGGTTTTGACAATGCGGTGGCTTCTTCTGGCACCGCCTTTACCGAGGCCCACTTAGAGAGACTAAAGCGTCTTTCCAATCGTATAATATTCGTCTTTGACTCGGATAGCGCAGGTTTTCAGGCATCGCTTAAAAGCGCTACTCTGGCCCTATCACTTGGTATGGAGGTCAAACTTGCAGAATTGCCTAAGGGCGAAGATCCAGCAGAGCTTATTAAAAAGGATTTAGATGCTTTCAGGAATTCTATAAAGAATTCCAAACATCTGATTGATTTCCATCTTGACCGTCTGCTAGCTTCCGGATTTGAAGATAGAAACCTTATAAAAGAAATTGAAAAAAAGATATTGCCATATGTTACTAAGCTACAAAGCTCAATTGAGCAATCACATTTTGTCAGTCAGATTGCCAAGAAAGCGGGGATAAAGGAGGAAGCCATCTGGGATGATCTTCGTAGGACAGCACGAACTGAAATCTCTGCCAAAGAGAATAAAGAATTTACGCACTATGAAGGTAAAAGCAAAAATCATTTGGAGCGGAGATTGTATGGAATTCTTTTCTGGCAGGAGGGAGAGAAAAATAGATTATTTGATACGGAGAAATTGAGATTGAATATTTTGACAATACTTGGTGAGAAGGAGATGGTGGAAGCTTTGAGGGGCTATGAGGAGCAAAAAAACGAACTTATTTTTGAAGCCGAACAGTACTATGAGAATAAAGACGGAGTAGAAAAAGAGCTTGAGGAACTCCTAATGAATTTTAAAGAGGATTCCTTGAGGAAACGTTTTGTAATTGTAATGAAAGAATTGCAGGAGGCAGAGGATAAGAAAGATGATAAAAAAGCGAAGGAATTATTGAAACGGTGCCAGGAGATAACTGAGCAGTTGGCAGAATTATCAAAAAAGCGCGCGTTAAATTAGAATAAAAACATGGCAAAGAAAAAAATGACAAAAAAGAAAATCACAAAAAAGAAAATCAAAAAATCTTTGAAGAAGCGAAAGTCGCCCAAAAAAGCGCGCGCAACGAAGACAAAAGCAAAAAAAATTGCCAAGAAAGCTCGTAAGCCAGTAAAAGAAAAAGTTGTAAAACTCACAAAAAAGGCTGTTGAAATTGAGGCTAAGGTTGGCCGTCTTTTGGAAAAGGGAAAGACTAAGGGATTTGTCACTTATGATGAGATTTTAAAGGAGTTTCCCACAATTGAGCAGGATATTTTATTTCTAGAGAGTTTTTATGAAAGACTTCATACGGCTGGGGTTGACATCTTGGAGGGAGGAGGACTTCTTGATTTTGCGCACGAGGAAGAAACCACTGGAGGAAAGTACGAATACAATAAAGGAGATTCTTCCTATGACTCAATACAAATGTATCTCAAAGAGATCGGACAGTATCCGCTGATCTCTGGTGCGCAGGAGAAGGAGCTTGCAAAGAGAATTGAAGCAGGGGATGAAGAAGCAAAAAATCTTCTAGCGCGCGCAAACCTGCGTCTTGTGGTCTCAATTGCCAAAAAATACGTCGGGAGAAGTCCAGACCTTACACTCCTTGATCTAATACAGGAAGGGAATCTTGGTCTCTTCAAAGCCGTGGATAAATTTGACTGGACTAAAGGATACAAATTCTCAACTTATGCCACATGGTGGATAAGACAGGCAATTACGAGAGCTCTGGCTGACCAGTCTCGTACAATCCGCGTGCCAGTACACATGGTGGAGACAATTGCCAAATATAAACAAGTTGTGAGAAGGCTCACGCAGGATCTAGGGCGTGATCCACTACCTGAAGAAGTGGCAACTGAAATGAATCTGGAAGTAGATAAGATTTACCAGATTGAAAAGATTGACCAAGCAACTGTGTCTCTGGAGTCTCCAGTGGGAGATGATGGAGATGATAAATCAAAGCTCGGAGACTTTCTTGCGGATGACAAAATACTTTCTCCAGATCAGGAATCGTCCCGAAGAATTATTGCCGATCAGGTGAAACAAATTCTAAATGACCTACCTCCGAAGGAAAGAAAAATTCTTGAGATGAGGCATGGGCTAGTAGATGGAATTACTCACACTCTAGAAGAAGTAGGTAAGGTATTTGGCGTTACAAGAGAGCGTATCAGACAGATTGAAGCAAAGGCTCATGAAAAGATAAGACAGAATGACAAGATTACAAGGTTGAGAAACTACTAATTACAAATAACCCCCCACATGCAGTGGGGGGTTATATCTTTAGGCATGTGGACATCACAAGGAGAACAAATACTGCCAAGCTCAACCACGCTCTGCCAATCCTCTTTTCGTAGATTGTATCATCTGGCGCAATGCGAGCGTGGAAAAAGAGTACGAGACTGCTAGGTGCTGACAGAAGAGTCAGCCAATCCAAAAACCAATTAATATTGGGCATACCCCTCCGAATGTACAGGTTTGGAACTATCCTTACATATAAGCGTATTTTGTCAAAACAAAACACCAAGCAAGTCCGAAAACTCGCTTGGTGCGCTAGACACTATCGCTGTGACAGAATACCGGTAATAAGCTGTGCTGTTTCTCTGATTCGGAATGCTGCCCCCGTTAGATTTGAAAAGAGAAATCCTAAAATAAGTTACATCACGTATTTACAATAATGCAAGCACAAAACTAGCCCTAAGACTGGGGTCAGTCTTGTGCTAAAATTCGCGAATGGAAGATTCTTTTAAGAAGGCCTATTCAGGACTCAATCCTGAACAGAAAAGCGCTGTGGACACGATTGAGGGCCCTGTAATGGTCATTGCGGGTCCGGGCACAGGCAAAACATCCATCCTTACGCTTCGTATTGCCAATATTTTAGCTAGGACCGACACTCCTGCCAATGGGATACTCGCATTGACTTTCACGGAGTCCGGAGTCAATGCAATGAGAAAAAAGCTTGTTAGCTACATTGGAGCTCAGGCCTACAGGATTCACATATATACATTTCATGGTTTTGCTCAAGAAATAATTTCCAAATTTCCAGAATATTTTCCTAAGGTTATCGGTGGTTCTGTAGCCAGTGACAGCGAAAAATTTGCATTGATTGAAAAAGAAATCCTGGAAGGTGAATATGACATTGTCCGTCCATACGGCAAGCCGACTCTCTATGTGAACAAAGCATTGCGAGCGATATCTGACCTTAAACGTGATGGAGTAAGTCCGTCTGATTTTGAAGTCTTGCTTAAGAGTGAAGAAGAGAAAGTTTTAAACGCTGAAGATCTTAAGCATGAAAAAGGGAGATTCAAAGGCAATGTTAAAAGCATTTACGCGGAAACGCTACGCAATAATGCAAAGAATAAGGAGTTGGCTAGGTTGTATGCAAATTATGAGAAAGCTTTGCGGGAGAAGAATCTCTATGATTACGATGACATGCTCTTGGAGCTTGTGAGCGCCCTAAAGGGAAACGAGGATTTGCTCAGGACTCTTCAGGAAGAATATCTCTATATTCTCGCGGATGAGCATCAGGACGCCAATAATTCACAAAACGCGGTTTTGGAACTGCTCTCTGGCTTTCATGACAATCCCAACCTTTTTATTGTGGGCGATGAGAAGCAGGCAATATATAGATTTCAGGGCGCGTCTCTTGAAAACTTTCTCTACTTTCAGAAGAAGTTTCCAGAGGCAGTAGTGATATTTCTGGACAAAAATTATCGCTCTACTCAAAAAATCCTAGACGCAAGCCATGCTTTAATGTCTCAAAACGCGCCTGATCCTGAGATGAGGCCTAGGCTCCAATCCGCAAACAAAGACGAGATTAGAGAGAAGGCAATGAGCTTGGTTTTATACGAAAGTGAAGATGACGAGCGAGAAGGCGTGGCTGAGCAAATAAAAACGGAAATTGAAAGCGGAGTTCCTCCAGAAGAGATAGTCGTATTGGTGCGAACGAATGCAGAAGTAAACCATATGAGCAGAGCTTTGGCAGGGTTTAATGTGCCGTATACGCAGTTTAGCGACAATAATGTGCTTAGTGATTCGGATATAGCAAAACTCATCCTTCTCTTGCGCGCGGTAGTATATCCAGAAAATGACGAATTTTTAGGCGCGGCGCTTTTTATAGACTTCCTCGGACTTCATCCGGTAGATGCAGTCAAAATAAATCGTTTTGCTAAAGAGAAGAGATTGTCGCCATTGGAAGTCATTTCAAATGGACAATTGCCAGAAGTTTCTAATCCGGAAGCTCTGCGTGTCCTTTCGGAGCGATTCAATAAATGGATGCTACATGCCAATAATGAAAGCGCCTTAGACTCTTTTTTGGCGATAGTGGCAGAGACTAAATTTCAGGAATATTTATTGAATAAACGTGAGTCATTGGAAAAAGTGGAGAAGCTCGCAAAGCTATATGATGAAATAAAAGTATTTCTTACATCCAGAAAAGACGCGACTTTAAAGGATTTTGTTGTTTCGCTTGACACGCTTCTCAAGCATGGCGGTTCAATCTCGTTTTCCGGACGCGCGTTTGGGACTAAGGGTGTTTCCATAATGACAGCTCACAAATCAAAAGGTTTGGAATGGAGGCAGGTATATGTGGTCAATGTAGCTGATAGAATTTGGGGAAAAAGAAGGGGAGTGGGGGGCTTTCATCTGCCAGAACCTCTTGGTAGCGGAGAAGATAGTGAGAGGGATGAAGATGAAAGAAGGCTCTTTTATGTGGCACTGACGCGCGCAAAGGAGAATGTCTATCTATCGTACGCAAAGGTGGATGCCAATGGCAAAGATAGATTAGCTTCCCAATTTGTAGAAGAGTTGCCAAAGGATTTGATTGAGGTGACAGAAGGAAAGACCTATTCTCCTTCGGAGCGTCTTTCACGTGCTCAGAATGAGCAAGAGCTTATTACGAGAACCGTATTTGATAAGAAATACTTAAGAGATGTCTTTCTTGATCAAGGTCTCAATACCACAGCGTTCAATAATTATATTGAATGTCCTTGGAAATATTTTTTTAAAAATCTGGTAAGACTGCCAGACGCACCTGAGCCCTATCTCCATTTTGGCAATGCGGTCCATAGTGCGCTTAAAGCTCTTTCTGATGCGAAGAGAGAAGGCAAACGATTTGAAGTGCATGATTTCTTGGCTGTGTTTGAGAGGGATTTGGCGCGCAGGCCGCTTTCAGTATCAGATCTGGAGAAAGCCCTGGAAAAGGGTCGCAAGAAGCTTCCAATTTATTTTAACGCTAGGGTGGACGGATGGCATGAAAATACGCTTTGTGAATACGACATTGCAGACGCATCCATCAAACTTCACTCGGGAGAGATTTTGACTCTGCGTGGCAGATTGGATAAGCTGGAAATTCTTTCTGGGAATGAAGTGAATGTGGTGGACTATAAGACAGGAAGACCTAAAACTAGAAATGAAATATTGGGGAAAACCAAGAGTTCAGACGGAAACATAAAGAGACAGCTGGATTTCTACCGGCTGTTATTGGAGCTTCATGCTGACGGCAAATATGAGATGATTTCAGGGGATGTGGATTTTATAGAGGCGGATGAGAAAGGAAAGCTACGCAAAGAACATTTTGAGATTACACACGCAGACGCAGAGAATCTCTCTCAGGAGATTCTGCGAGTAGCGAAAGAAATAGTTAACTTTGAGTTTTGGAATAAGGGATGCGGGGAAAAAGATTGTGAATACTGCTCACTCAAGACGATTGTGCTTGAGAGTAACTAATAGCCAATAGCGGCATCAATGACAGCCTTTAGCACATCATAAGGTTGAGAGCCTTTTATTGATGCCTTTTCGCCGTCTTTCGTGATGATGACGCTATAAGGAGTGCCTCTCGCTCCGACATTTGCGGCGTCAATCTTGTCTTCTTCCACCTTTCCTGCCAGGCGCTTGCTTCCCAAGCATTCATCAAATTTTTTTGTGTCTAAACCGATATCCTTCGCAATCTTGGGCAACTCTGCCGGGTCAAGGGAGTCATTTGAGTTTGTGCGTTCAAATATTTCGTCAAGGTATTCCCAGAACTTTCCATTGCCCCCAATGTCAGCGGCGCATTCTGTTGCCAGAGCTTCGTTTCTTGCTCTTGTATGGAGTTCATCTATGGGAAGTTGTCTGTACACCCAAGCCACTTTACCAGAAGCGCCGTATTCTTCCATTATCCTTTTCATTGTTAAATGGAACTGCTTACAGAAAGGACACTCAGTATCTGAAAATTCAATTATTACAACATCAGCATTTGGGTTACCGCGAATATGATCATCCTCACTAAGCGGTTTCACATTTATATTTTCAATTTGAGCGATCTGTCTTTGAGTGTTGGCGAGTTTCTTAGGTGTTGTTCCGGAAAGATATATACCAGCGCCAATCAAAGCGCCCGCAATGATAATTGAAAAGGGTACAATCCAGTGATTGGTAGGCGCGGAGGATTGGCTTGTTTCTGGAGGCATGATGAAAATAAATTATAAATAGTAAATAAGAATATAATTCCAATACGTCTGATTTTATTCTAACGATATATATAGTATCATGGGGAATCTATATTCCAATGAGCTATATTGAAGCAATTATATTGGGAGTTGTTCAAGGGCTTACCGAGTTTGTGCCTATTTCTTCTTCAGGGCACTTGATACTTGTCCATAATATTTTCGGTGAGACGGGAATAGACTTGTCCGTTGACGCCATATTGCAGCTGGCCTCAATTTTGGCAGTCCTAATCTATTTTAGAATCGATATTGTCCGGGTTGTGAGCACGCTGTTTCGCCATATTGCAGGCAAAGGCGTGGAGCAGGGAGACAAGAACCTCCTGTATGCAATTGTTCTTGGAACGATACCAGCTTTTGTTCTTGGCATTCTTCTGGAGTCTAAGATGGAGACGGTTTTCAGAAGCGCGCATCTGGTCGCGTATGCACTTATTGCAGGGAGCGCCATTATGTTTTTTGCGGAAAGATACGCGCTCAAAAATCGCGAATTGAACGCAAAGCGAGGGTTCATGGTCGGTTGTTTTCAAGCTCTAGCCCTTGTGCCGGGAATATCTCGCTCCGGAGCTACGATTTCAGGCGGACTATTGGCTGGTTTGAGTCGTGAGGCGGCCACAAGATTTAGCTTTGTTTTGTCTTTTCCCATAATTGTCGGGTCAGGCCTTAAGAAGTTTCTGGATTTAAGCGCTTCAGGAAGTCTTTTTGATATTGGCGCTCCACTCGTCTTATCATTTATCCTTTCGTTTCTTGTCGGTTTGTTATCAATTGATTTGCTCTTAAGATATTTGAAGAATCACAACTTGCACATATTTGTCTGGTACAGACTGATTCTTGCTTTCTTAATCATCATCTTTCTCTAAATTGAATTGCCGTATGCGGACAGCCGGCGAGTCTGGCCGCATTTCCGTCGTAAGGTTAGTTACTTTATACAGGTGAGATTTAAAAAGGAAGCGTGTGAGTGAGTTTAGAGTCCTGCTTTGTTTCCCAGTGAGATGTATTCAGGGGGATAATATTCATTTTTCCACCTTCTTTGAATAAAAGCTTTTGGTTTGCAAGGGCATAGTCATAGGCCTCTTTTGTAAACTTAACATCCTGAAGGCAATATTCAATCACTTTATCTTTTAAACCTTGTTTCCACCATTTTGTTGCTTCTAAACCATTTGAGATTTTGCTTGCTCCAAAGGTACCCTGAGCAATCTGGTCTAGCTTCATTCTTCTTCCGTATGATTTTTTAATCTCATTTAAAATATCTAGACTTCTTATTTTTGTAAGGTTGCCGGAGTAGTATTTGTTGAGAAGTGGAATGTCAAAATGGTCGCTGTTATACCCTATGAGCATGTCAGCTTTTTCAATAATCGGCCAAAGCTTAGGAAGGTCCTCTAAAAGGTATGATTCGTATACGTCACGTTCATAATCGTATATACAGACAACAGCGAGCTCTAAAGATGCGGGGTCATTTGTGCCCACATCAAAAAATAGATTTGAAGTTTCTATGTCAAATACAATCTTACGCATGTTAAATATTCTTATATAGGAATGTTATTGTTGCATAAGTGTACGAGGGGAGCAACATGGTGGGGGAATTGCTTTTTTTAGCAAATGAGCGTAGAGTGGCCCAAATGGCTAGGGGTATTCTAGAAATTGGACCAGATCACCATCTCTCATTCCAGCAAGTGGATGACGTTTCTAAGGGTTTCTACAAGATAAAATTATCGATAGTTGCAAAAAGAAAAATAAAAAGGTCTCGAGAAGTTATCGAGAAGATGCTTAATGAAAGGAGAGTAGTCTACGGAGTTACGACAGGATTCGGAAACTTCAAGGACAAAATGATCTCTCCGGAGGATGTTGAGGAATTACAAAGGAATTTGATCAGGAGTCATGCATCCGGCGTCGGAGAGTTGTTTTCTAATGAGCAGGTTAGGGCGGCTATGCTGGTTCGATTGAATTCTTTAGTTCAAGGATATTCCGGTGTAAGACTGGAATTATTAGAGTTACTTTGTAATTTAATAAATAAAAACGTTACGCCCGCGGTTCCTTCTCAGGGGTCTGTGGGTTCATCAGGAGATTTAGCGCCACTTTCTCACATTGGACTTGTTTTAATGGGAGAAGGCAAAGCTTTCTATAAAGACAAACTAATATCAGGAAGAGACGCTTTAAAAAGGGTTGGTCTGAAACCGATAAGCTTGGCAGCAAAAGAGGGGTTAGCTTTCAATAATGGTACTTCTGTCATGACTGGTATTGCGGCTCTTATTCTCCTACGATCCAAAAAAATAATTGAGTTAGCTGACATCGCATGTGCACTTACGCTAGAGGCTGTCTGTGGAGTTTCCTCGGCATATGATGAAAGAATTCACAAGTTAAGACCTCATCCTGGACAAATGACAGTGGCCAAAAATATTCTTAATTTTGTTTCGCAATCTCGCTTGGTAAATTCTGTACCTGATCGTATACAGGACTCATACTCCTTAAGATGCTCACCACAAGTGCATGGCGCTATCAGAGATGCTTACTCATACGTTGAGGATGTTTTGGACAAAGAAATAAATTCTGTTACAGATAACCCTTTAATCTTTCCAAATCAGAATGAGGCACTCTCGGGTGGAAATTTTCACGGTGAGCCAATTGCAATTAGTTTCGATACCTTAGGTATTGCACTCTCTGAATTAGCGAATATCTCTGAAAGACGGACAGCAAAGTTGGTGGATCCTTCTACTAGCAATGGTCTACCACCCTTCTTGGTCCCGTTGAAAAATGGAGGTCTACATAGTGGCTTTATGATCCCTCAATACACAGCGGCTGCGTTAGTCTCTGAAAATAAGGTCCTTGCACATCCTGCTTCTGTGGATTCAATTCCTACTTCAGCAAATCAAGAGGACCACGTAAGTATGGGAACTATTGCAGTTAGAAAATCGTTAAAGATTTTGGAAAACGTTGAAAATGTTTTAGCTATTGAAATCCTTTCAGCATGTCAAGCAATTGATTTCAGAAATCCGAATCATTTAGGCAAGACAACTAAAGAAATATACAAATTTGTACGTAAGAATGTTACTTTTATGGCTCGAGACAGAGAAGTGGCAACTGATATTGCAAAAGTGAGAACTTTGCTACCACAAATATATAATAAAGTTGATAGAATTTTAAACTAAACATTCCTATTGACAGTGACTAATCTCCAGTATAGTTTTATTTTAGAAGATCTTTTCTTTGCGTTATAATGCCTATCAAGCGACGAAGGGGGATGAAATGAAGAGCCATGAAGGAATCAGTTTCATGAGATTTGACCTCATGTACCATCGACATTTGCTTTCTCAGGTGGTGGACTGTTACCGCAATGTTTTTGCAGAATTCCCTTGGGATGAGTGGAAGAAGTGTGAAGTTTGCGGAACAAAATGGGGAATCTCCTCTTTGGAGGTCCTCAGTGGTGCAAATTACATGCACTGCGGACAGGAGGTTAAGGATTACCATTCGATCCAACGTGTGTTGGAACAAATCCAGGATGAAGTTCGAGCTGAGACCTCATCTTGGATTGCCATGACAGAATATGGACAAGTTGTGGGTTTTGCTTGGGCTTTTCCCATAACACTCGATGCTCTGGTTGCAAAGCTAGGAAGGCCAGATCTACCGGCGACAATCAGTGCCGGTTGGGATCACCAGAATAGAATCGCGTACCTTTCTGAAATCGGAGTATTGAAGGAATTCCAGCGTAGAGGGATCGCCACTAGGCTTGCTCAAAGGCGTTTAGAGGAACAGAGGGATCAGGATCTAAGAGTTGGTATCGTGAGGGTCAAACGAACCCCTCCCTCAGTCACATATACTTGGTACAGCAAAAGAGGATTTCAGCTTGTCTCCGAGTATGGTGATTTAGAGGATAGGGTGATCTTGGCTAGAGGTCTCCAAGGTCTTTCCTTTGAGAGGGATTAGCTCACGTTTGAAAATTGCCACATCACATGGTGTGGCAATTTTATATGGTCTCTTGAATTTTGCACAAAACAAAAACTTCACCACCAATAGGCTTGTTTTCCCTGGGGAATATTATGCATTCATTAGATCCTGCAACGTATCTTTTCTCTCCGTCAGTGGCAAAGACTTCACCTTCATCTAATATATCGAAATCATTGAATGTCTTGGTGAATCTAAAGTCGGAAGTCTCTTTAATAGCCATATTCAAAATGGATAGATATTTCTGCGGTTTGTCATTGTATTTAACCTCAGAGTCAATTAAGTCAAAATATTTCAAAAATTGATAAATAGATTGGATTGCAAGTGGAATGTCTTTTTCGGTTTCAAACACAGAACCACATTCAGTACATAAACCAGGTTTTCCAATGGTTTCCATATATTCGTCGGTTGAACCATGATGAAACTTGTTCCAGCCAGTGGATATAATTTCAAAGTTCAATTTTTTGGCAATATCAGATGCATATTTGTTAAATATGACAAAAGGCTTAGTAATTTTGCTATTGCTAGCATGTATGTCTAGTAATGCGTCAGACTTGTCGAGTATCTTCATTAGATCTTTGGCCAATGCATCTTCAAAAGTGTTGCCGGAATTATTGACCAAAAAAAGCCTGTTTAAATTTTTATTGATTTCGCGTATATTCTGCTTGATCGCTTCGGGGTTTGCTAAGACAAGGTAGACTTTTCCACTCTTAATCTTAAGATCCTTTGTAATCATCTGTAGTGCCCTGACACCCACTTGTTCATTCCCGTGAATACCCGCAAAAATAGCGACAGTTTTACCAGGTTTACCGCTCTCAATTATCTGGATTGGATTTTCTAAGGATAGGCTCATTGGAATATCATATGTCTAATGATCTCTTTTGTAAAAAACCACATAAATTTTTTGGAGCCTGATTGGTTGACTACGTTAATAAATAATGCTAAAAATCACTTAGAGTTTGTCTGGTTATTTATCCCACAGATTTCATCAAAGGAGACTTGTTATATGACTATAGAACCGAGACTGGCTTCAGGAATGAGGGACTATCTGCCGGAGGATATGATTCCTCGACAGAAGATGCTCGACACGATTCGAACTGTGTTCGAATCGTTCGGATTTGTGCCGCTTGATACGCCTGGTCTAGAAGTTGAGGAAATCCTTACTGGAGGGGATCCAAATTTCCGGATGCAGATCTTTCGTGCGGGCCTAAGAGGAGGTGACGAGGATAAGCTTGCCCTTCGCTTTGATCTTACTGTTCCTCTGGCTAGAGTGGTAGCTCAGTATGGAGATAAAGTAGAACGTCCATTCAAGCGCTACCAGATGGGGAAGGTTTGGAGGGGAGAGAAGCCTCAGGCTGGGAGATTTCGAGAGTTCATTCAGTTT
>MHVX01000027.1:8272-13171 GCA_001823875.1 Candidatus Zambryskibacteria bacterium RIFCSPHIGHO2_12_FULL_43_12b | reverse complement strand
AAGACAATTCTGTTACCCACTGTAGTAATGGGTCAGGGCGCACTGAAGGACATGCTCAATCAGCCTGCCGGAAGTGTGATCTTTCACATTTCATCTCACGCTTCAATACGCCCATACCTCAAAGGAAACCTTTCCTATGGGGCCGTGAAAGCTGCTGCGGAGGCTTTCTTTGAAAGAGTTCGTCGCGAGATTGGCGACTCGCATGTCAAGATCGTGGACATTCGACCCGCGACGGTGAACACGGTAGAACTACCCGGAGCACTTTCAAAATCCAGCAAAGCCGAAGAGATGCGAAAAAAAGGCGCTACACAAGAGAAAATCAACGAATGGATTGCTGAGATGTGCAAGCTTGCTGTCCAGCCGGAAGAAATCGCTGCTTGGATTGCAGAAAATGTTGGAAACAAAAAAGTTCCATCATCAATGCTTTTTGACAGCGAACTGGTGTTGGATTGATTGGTCTTCACACAGCCCTGCGTCGTGCAATACGACGCAGGGCTTTTGTCTTACTTTTTCGACTCTGTTAATTTCCCTGCTTTTATCTCAATATCATCCGCTTTTCTAAGATTTCTGATTTGTTTGATTGTAAGTATCTCTATATATCTCGATTTATCCAGCGCTTTATCTATATACCAAATACCATCATCTGTAATCCAGTTTTTCTTTATTTTATTTAGATTGAAGATGGTGTAAGAGCGAAGCGTCTTCCTTCCGCTATCCAAGAAATACTCGTGGAAATACGACATCACGATCTCTCTGGGTGAACTGTATATCGGCTCACGATATCGAAGTACGGCATGATTAGTCTTACTTATCGCTCCCCATTTCCCCGCCATTTTAAACAAGGCTACCGCATGTCCATCATCCTCATACGCTCCCGGCTGCATGTCCAAAATGATTGCCGGCTCACCGCTGTAAAACAAGGCAGCGCAAGCAAATAATGCTCCCTCCAAACAATGAGCCTTTTTATTTTTCAAAACAACTCTTGGAGAAAAAAGTGTATCCCCTTCTTTTTCAAAATTGATCGGTAAAGTATCCAAAAAATTCTGAATCTTTTTAGGAGTATTCAATCGTTTAAATATCTTATGTTCCTCTTTAGATAGCGTCTTAAGAAAACGATGCATAATACATTCTACAATAAAAGCGAGTGTGCTAAAATTCTTTCATGCCAAAAGCCACCGTACGAGGAGAATCTTTCTTTATTGCTCTGTCTACCATGCTAATCATCCTTATTGGGATAGGCGGGTATTGGTCTTATAGCAACATTACTGACACGAGAAGAGAATTAGAAGAGACTAAGAATGCCTCACAGAAACTGTCCGAGAATCTCGTCCAGGCGCAAAACGAGAATACCGATTTGGTCTATAGACTGCAACTTGAAACAGAAAGGAACAATTCTTTCGCAAATCAAATAAACGAAATTGCCGGAACTGTTGGAGTTTTAGATAAGCTAAGCAAAACAGATGAGGAGCTTTTACAAAAATACTCAAAGGTGTATTTTTTGAATGAGCACTATGTTCCTCCCAAGCTTACAGATATTGATAAGAAATACGTTTATGAAAAGGATCGCACACTAATGATACACTCCGACGTGTGGCCTAAATTACAATCTCTTCTCGGCGCTACAGAAACCGACGGGTCTCCCCTTCTTATTAGCTCATCATTTCGCTCGTTTGGAGAACAGAGCGGGCTCAAATCAAGCTACAACCTCACATACGGAGCTGGCACTGCAAATCAATTCTCTGCTGATCAAGGATACTCTGAACACCAGCTCGGTACCACAGTGGACTTCACAACAGAAAAAATTGATGGAAGTTTTTCGCTTTTTAAGACAACCGATGCCTATAAGTGGCTTCTAAGAAATGCCTATAAATACGGCTTTATACTCTCCTACCCTGAAGATAACGGATACTATCAATTTGAGCCATGGCACTGGAGATATGTAGGAACAGCCCTCGCCAAGACTCTTCAGGAAGAAGGAAAATACTTCTATGACTTAGATCAGCGCGAGATAGATAAATACCTTGTAAATATCTTTGATTGACACGAACAATCTTTTGGCAGAATATGAATTAAAGGGGTTTAGCCATAAATTTTTAAACACATGAAAAGAAAAGTCCTCTATTTACTCGTAGTCTTTGCCCTTGTTTTGGGTACTGTTTCTGTTGTAGACGCAAATCATTCATGGGGAAGTTATCACTGGGCAAGGACGGCCAACCCTTTTACTCTCAAGCTTGGAGACAATCTCTCTCCCTCATGGGATCCATTTCTACGAACGACTTCCAATGATTGGAGCCTTTCAAGTGTAATAAACACTACGATTATTGGAGGGCTAAAAAATGCTAGGACCTGTAAGCCAACGCTTGGTCGTGCAGAGATTTGCAATTACAAATACGGCAGAAACGGCTGGCTTGGTATCGCTTCAATCTGGGTAAACGGGGGTGGTCATATCACCCAAGGTATTGTCAAAGTCAACGACACCTATTTCAATTCCGCTCCCTACAATACTACCGCATGGAAAAATCTCGTTATGTGCCAGGAGGTAGGCCACATTTTCGGTCTTGACCACCAAGACGAGGACTTTAACAACCTTCCACTTGGCACCTGCATGGATTATACAAACGACCCAATCCCCAATCAGCATCCTAATGCCCATGATTACGAAATGCTTGAGGGAATATATACACATTTAGATACCACAACCACCCTCAGCCAAACTTCTACTTTTCCAGGACGCGGCGTATTAGAACCTAGAGATGTTAATTTGGATGAGATCAGAGAATGGGGAAAGCAAATTAAAAAATCTTCCAATAGACGTTCTTCAATGTATGAGAAAGATCTCGGCAGAGGAGACAGAGTCTTCACGTTTGTTGTTTGGGCCGATCAAGAGGCTAGTACAGACAATAGAGAGAGATAGGTCCAAACAATTTCGTCATAGCTAAAATGAATATGAAAGTGATAGCAATCATATTTGCCTTAATCGCAGTTGGAATGATTTTTTGGTATTTGGAAGAGATTAGAAGCAGAGATTCCAATAGAGGCAATTACGATTCTCCCCCAACAGCCACCTCAGCAGATAATGCTCCTCTGGGAAGCATCCACAATCTTCCCGTCCCAGAAGCTGTCATACAAGCAAAGATTTATGCCGCCACAAATGTGGGAATAGAACTAGGCAAGATTATAGTCCTTACGGCTTATGAGAAAAATTGGCCTGATGGGTGTTTGGGCCTAGCACGTGCAGATGAATTCTGCACTCAAGTCGTTACACCCGGCTGGGAAATCACCGTCCAGGCTAAAGGAGAAACTCATATCTACCGCACCAATGGTGATGGTTCTGTCATTCGTGAACAATAATTTCCTACACTAAAAAAGTATGGCAAATGGATAAAATACTTTGTAAATATCTTTGATTGACAAAGATTAAATTAGGTATTATTGTACGTTCGGAATCAGATCAATCAAATCTCAGGAGGGTTCATGTCACCCCGACACAGACAGCTTGAAGAGTTGAAAGAAAAAGTGCTAGAGGTAGCGAGCAAAGGCGGCAGAATCATTGTCATTGGATGGAAGGGTTCAAACAATGATTCCAATACTCGCCGGCTCGAAAATGCGGGTTACGTGGAGTTTCGCAATGACGCTCCCACAAGAATCGACTCAAGAAATCACGTGCTTTTCACAAAATTCGTCAAGCACGCGACAGCCTTTGCGGTACGGAAACGTACTGGAAACTACACGTCGTACTTTCTGCAAATAGGCGAACTACGCGAAGTGCTTAGTCCGCTACTGTCCCTGTTGCCGACAACAGAATCTCAACGTCCTGAAAAGGAAGAGGTGGTCACAGTGCACACACACAGAGAAGATATCGCGCCCCCGATGTCGAGCGCATCGAGGCGTTACCGAGTGAACGCGAGGTAGACAAAAGAGTGGCTTTTGCCCGGGCATTTTCCCAAGCCGTAAACGGCAACCCAGAAGGGTCCCTTAGCAAATACGCAACAGCGAAATTAGTGCGAGATCATTTTGGCGAGAAAGCGCTGGTGGTCAAGTACAGAGATTTGCTAGAGCCAGTAGTCCGCCCTGGGAAGAAAAATGCTGGCTCGTACAAGGCGACAAGCGAACTACTTGAACTCGCAACGGCCGCAGATAGAGTCGTTGAGCCTACGGACCCTATTGAGCGAGCCCGTTGGCTCATATCAAAAGAGAAGGGTCTTGTCACAAGGATCAGCAACCTCAGAGATGAGATTGCAGAGATGGAAAGGGAGCTCCAACGCATCACTGAAGCTAAGAACCTCTTAGCTCAGCTGGAAAGGCTCCTTGGAGCAAGATAGAAGTAACAAATGACCGCCGAAGCTTAAAGCTTCGGCGGTTTTTCCTATCTAAAATCATACGTTCATTGACTGGGTGAACTATAGTTCACTATACTATAAGGATGCCTAGACTCCTTTCAGTAAGAAGCTTCCCTCGAGCCATTATGCACATGGACGGCGATGCTTTTTTCGTGAGTGTGGAAGTTGCCAAAAATCCGGGACTTCGTGGCAAACCTGCTGTTACGGGTAGCGAGCGTGGCATAGTCTCTGCTCTATCCTATGAGGCGAAAGCTCTTGGTATCACTCGCGGAATGCCTATTTACCAAGTTAAAAAGAAATTTCCTTCCGTCATAGTTCTTCCCGGAGATTATGAGAGCTACGTGGAATACTCGCAGAAGATGTTTGACATTGTCCGTCGGTACACAGAAATGGTAGAAGAATACAGCATAGATGAGTGTTTTGCGGATCTCACAGGCTGGCGCAGACCGCTTAAGATGACCTACAGACAGATTCTTGAAAATATTCAAAAGGATATCAGTGATGAATTAGATATTTCTGTTTCATTGGGCCTTGCTCCCACAAAAGTGCTCGCGAAAGT
>MHVX01000027.1:0-8213 GCA_001823875.1 Candidatus Zambryskibacteria bacterium RIFCSPHIGHO2_12_FULL_43_12b | reverse complement strand
TCTTTCTTGCAAAAACTCCCATTGAAAAAATCTGGGGTATTGGCCCCAATACCTCACGATTTCTCCTGCAGAAAGGCGTTAAAACCGCTTATGACTTTGCTAGCAAAGATGAAGCATGGATAAAACATCATCTCTCCAAACCGTATGAAGAAATATGGACAGAGCTAAACTGTGAAGTGGTGCATGATATAGATCCCAACCCAAAAATCACATATTCTTCAATCTCTAAAACCAAAACCTTCCATCCGCCTTCTTCCAATCCCGAATTCCTTCTTTCAGAGTTATCAAGAAATGTTGAAAGTGCTTGCCGCAAAGCGCGACATTACAAACTTGAGACCAGGAAAATCTTTTACTTTTTAAAAACTCAAAGTTTCAGCTACCATAAACAGGATCTAGCTATTCCATCTCCCACAAACATCCCATCTAAAATACTTTCATATGTAGAGAAAGATTTTTTAAAGATTCACAGGAAGAACACTCTTTATCGCGCCACAGGCATTACTCTCTGCGACCTTATCCCAGAGAAAAACAGACAAGTTGACCTGTTTGGTGATGTTGAGAGAACCGAAAAACTGGTAAAAATATTTGAACAAGTGGATACCGTAGAAAGGAAGTTTGGCATAAACAGCGTCTTTCTCGCCTCAACCCTCAAAGCCAAAAGAGAGAAGGAAAGAAATGAGAAAAGAGATGGCAATAGGGAGAGTGATGATAAAAACCGAGATCTGCTATTCCTTTGACCTCTGAAGAATTATCCTTTAGATATCATATTTCTAGCCATACTTCGGCTATTTTCGATAGCAACTTCTTCAAAAATGCTCTCAAAAAAACCTACTTTATAGAAATTTTGAAAAACCTTCTCTTCCCCACTCTGACAATGCCCTCCGCTTCAGACACAACAGTGTCTAAATCAAGTACCATATCTTCGCCTGAAGGCTTGATATGAACAACAGCTCCCTGCTCAAAGAGCCTTCTAAGCTCACTTTTGCTTTCAAAATATTCTGACCTGGAGAGGACTTCAAAGTGAGTTTCATCTCCACCCCCGATGATTTCAATCACGTCATCCTCCGTGATTTCCTTTTTAGAGAATTTGCGTTCAAACTTTTCTCTCTCTGCCTCCCCTTGAGACAATTCCTTAGAGCCTAAGGCAACAATAAACGTAGCGAGCTGTTTCTTTGCTTCAAGCGGATTTTCTTCAATGAAAGCCTTGAGTTCATCACTTTCCTTTTCCATGACTGGAGCGAAACTTGCAAAGTATGAAAACATGAGATTATCCGGAATGGACATGATTTTCCCAAACTTGTCCTCATTTGTCGCATCAAGCGCAACATAGTTTCCAAAACTCTTACTCATTTTTCTACCGTCACCGGCCGTGCCTTCAAGTATGGGAGTGGTGAGAGCCACTTCTTTTTCTTTGCTGGAAATTTCCAGCACTTTTCTGCACTGATTAAAGTTTAGAAGCTGGTCCAACCCCCCAAGCTCAATATCCGTTTCTAAATTCAGCGAATCAATCCCCATTAACACTCCATAGCAAGCTTCTGCCAAGCTTACTCCCTCCGCATTTTTCGCTCTCGCACGAAAATCTTCTCTTTGTGTTGCGTCTCCGAGATTTATATTTTGTATGATGGAAAAAAAATCTGACAGATTCATTTTCTCTAACCATTCGGAATTTCTGCGAAGAGTGATTGCCGATGTATCAATATACGGTGAAATTTGCTTCTTATACGATGAGAAATTATTTAATATTTGTTCAATGGTCAGAGGCACTCTGGCTGTTTCTCTTCCAGATGGGTCCCCCACCCGCGCAGTAAAATCTCCAATAACCAAGTCAATATGATGCTCGGCGCGCAGGAATAAATCTAGAAGCATTACGGGCACCAAATGCCCAAAATGTAATTCTGCGCCTGTGGGGTCGATGCCAAGCTTAATATTGAGGGTCTTTCCCCTGTTTAGCTTCTCCTCAAGCTCTTCCCAAGTGAGCGCTGTTTCAATCTTGGGCTTTATAAAACCGAGAATCTCAGAGGTGGAAATGCCCTTCAGAGATTCTACGCTTCTCTTTAAATACAACTCATCATATCTTTTCATGTCTTAATATTGCCTTATTGATTATGCTCTGTCTATTACCGGTTTTTTAGCGTATCTCTAATGTCTCGAAGCAATATTATTTCTTCTGAAGTTGGTGCTGAAATCTCATCCTTCTTCCTCGTAAATTTTGTCACAGGCACAACCACGAAGAAATATACCGCAAACGAAACAATTACAAAGGAAATTAAAACATTTAAGAAATTACCATATTTTATCTCGCTACCATTGAGTAGCCACACAAGTTTAGAAAAATCGGTAGTCTTGGTAAGCGATGCCAGTATGGGTGTTAGAATATCTGCCACCAACGAGCTTACCAGCGCTCCGAAGGCTGCCCCAATCACTATACCAACAGTTAAATCAACCGCATTTCCCCTCAGAATAAACTGTCTAAAACCTAAGATAATTTTCCCCATATGTTTTATTGCTCAATACAGCTATTAAACGCTTTCACTTGAGAATTATATGTCGCAATCAGCGCTTTTAATTCAGATATTTCTTTATTTATTTCGCTCGCAAGCTTATTATATTCCTCCACCAGGAGATTATATTCTTCTCTATTTTTATTTTTGCCCCTCTCCGCATCCCTTATCTTTGCTTCAAGCGCGGCAATCTCACCTTCAAGATTATCTATACGCTGCTGTTTATCATCTATAGTCATCTTAAGATTCCTATCCACTGAAGGACATTCCGAGAGAGGTTTTGCGAAAATCTGCACACCTATCCAAGTCGATTTGCCATTGTAAGTCCCTTTCCCTACTGCCACCCCAAGAGAAGTGAATTTGCCTGATAGAATATTTGCTCTGTGTCCGGGACTATCCATCCAAGCTTTTACAATCGTCTGGTCGTTCTCAAAATTCCCGAGGGCTATATTTTCTCCTATGGCTATATATCCGTAATTAATATCATCGGCAATACTGGAAGCAGATTCACCAGTTGGTGATACGTGCTCAAAATACCCCTTGGCAAACATGTCCTGAAGTCTCTCCTCAGCAATATCCATAAGTCCTTGATCTGCCCTAAATTGAGCCAATCCGTACTTTTCCCTTTCATTGTTCGTGTATAGAAACACTCCTCCCTCCGTAAGAAACGCGTCTAATGAGTCAATTTTAGAGACAAGCCCGCCGGGAGTTGAGACATCCTTTGCCAAATCAATAAGTTTGGACGTGCTCTCTCGCGAATCCAAAATGAAACTCCTTATGTTTTCCTTATACAAAAAACTGACAACAAGCAATGTGAGTACTAGAACCGGTAGTAAAAAACTCTTGAGTACTTTAATACTTGTATTAGGACTATACATTTCCATTCAAATCTTTCTCTACTATTCTCACAGGTTGAGTTCTCTCTGCAACAAGATTATGTTGAGCAAAAACTGTCTTGCGAATACGTTCCGGGTTAGCAGCGCTTTTCATAGAAAAATCTTGGCTATCCTCTGATGCGGTTTGCACACTCACATGGCCAAAATTGAGAAAAGTTGCCAAAAGACCTTTGACCTCGACTGTAATATCTTGGATTTTATCAAAGCGAATACTAGACACTTCGCGATGAAAGAGGCGTTTCTGCTCTACATCAATTATGCGCTTCTGAGTAATGTACCAGACATCCAGATAATAGTTAGTCCATTGAACAAAAAAAGAAATCCAGATTGCAAGAAGCCATAATGAGTATGCAAACCCTGCGAGCGTGTCTGCATTGCCAATGAATGGGATGTTGAAGTCAAAAAGGTGCGCATAAAGTTCATAGAGTATGAAGGGGGCAATAGCCGCCACGGCAAGAAAAAAACCGTATGAAAAGAAAACAAACCAATGCTTGCGGACCTCTATTATTATCTTTTCTCCCGGATCTAGGTGAAGCATGTTAGAAGTTACTCAGTGTCGCAAAAGCAATCCCGAATAGAGAAAGCGACACTACCAAAAATATCGCCTCGGCAAATATAATATTCTTATTGTTCATTCCGTATCGTCTCCAATGGAACAAAAGGATGGCACTTATTACCACATATACGATGATAAACACCCCGAAGAACCCCCATAACACTTCTTTACCTTCCACAGGAAGAGGCAATTTACTAATATTTGCGAACGGGTTCATTAGTGTATTTTACCACGGAAAACGAAAGCTAGATAGAAACGCCATTGCAAAAATGCATATTTTTTGCTTTAATATAGCCACGAACGTCCCGCAAGGCGGGACTTTTCATTCCTAGAACCATGCAGATTAGAAATATCGCAATCACCCCACACAAAATAACGACTGCAAGCAGTCTATTTCGTACGGGGCAAGTTGCGCACAGACCTAGAGAATTGTATTGCTTTTATTAAATAGTATGGAAATCAGAAACATTGCCATAATCGCTCACGTCGACCACGGTAAGACTACACTTACTGATGCTTTGATGCGTCAGACTGGGATGGTGGAAGAAGGAGTCACTATGGACTCAAATGCGCTTGAACAAGAGCGTGGTATCACTATTTATGCCAAGAATACATCGGTGTTCTACAAAGATACGAAAATCAACATCGTGGACACCCCTGGCCACTCGGATTTTGGAAGTGAAGTAGAGCGGGTACTTCGCTCTATTGATACTGTCTTACTCGTCGTGGACGCGCAAGAGGGGCCTATGCCCCAAACACGATTTGTACTCAAGAAATCCCTTGAGCTTGGTCTTAAACCGATTGTCGTCATAAACAAAATAGACAAGCCCGCCGCAAGACCGGAAGTAGTGCACGAACTTGTATTGGAACTCTTCATGGAACTTGGAGCAAGCGATGAACAACTTGATTTCACTACTGTTTACGCAATCGGAAGAGATGGTATAGCAAAACGAAATCTCAAAGATGAATCAAAGGATCTCTTCCCTCTCCTGGATGTAATACTCGAAGAAGTTGCGCCCGCAAACGAAAAAAAGGACGCACCAGCGAAACTCCAATCATTCAATCTCGCCTATGACAACTTCCTTGGTCGTATGGCAATTTGCAGAATATATGAGGGAAGCGTAAAAAATGGCCAAATCGTCTTTGTAAAAGAACCAAATGGAAATACTTACTCTGGAAAAATTACAAAACTGTACACATTTGAGGGCGTAACAAAGAAAGAGGTCGCTGAAGCTCACTCTGGAGACATAGTGATGATTGCCGGTTTCCCCAATATTTTTATTGGAGAAACTATCTCTGGAGAAGAAAAAGGAGAGATAATGCCGGCCATCAACATTGATGAACCGACTATTTCCTTAAATTTCCTGGTAAATGACTCCCCTTTTGCGGGCAAAGAAGGAAAATTTGTTACGGGAAGACAGATAAAAGAAAGGCTGGAAAAAGAGCTTGAGGTGAATGTGGGGCTCAAGGTTGATTTCGCCTCGGGCGATTACATTACCGTCTATGGACGCGGTGAGCTTCACATAGCAATACTTCTAGAAAACATGAGGCGTGAGGGATACGAACTCCAAGTTTCTCAACCTCAAGTAATCATTAAAGAAGAAAATGACGTGAAGATGGAGCCTTATGAGGAGACAGTTATTGATGTCCCTGAAGAATTTTCTGGTGCCATCATTTCCAAGCTCACTGAAAGACGAGGAATTCTGATGAACATGAAGAAGGAGCACGACAATCAGGTGCGACTAATCTTTGAAGTGCCTACACGAGCTCTATTGGGATATAGAGGGCAGTTTATTATTGATACAAAAGGACTTGGTATTATTTCCAGTAGATTTATTGCCTTTCGTGAGCATGCTGGAGAAATTCGCAAGCAAAGCTACGGCTCAATGATTTCAATGGAAAGCGGCAAGGCTCTTGCTTTCGCACTGGATAATTTGCAACAGAGAGGGACTCTCTACATTGAACCTGCGGCTGAAATCTACGAAGGACAAGTTATCGGCAATGTGACAAAAGGCGAGGACATGTACGTAAACCCCACAAAAGGAAAACAGCTCACCAACATGCGCGCATCTGGATCAGACGACAGCGTTTATTTAGCGCCAGCTTGGATTCTATCTATTGAAAGAGCGATGGAAGTAATGGCAGAGGATGACTATATTGAAATCACGCCTAAAAGCGTACGTTTGCGAAAAAAGTACTTGACTGAACAAGATAGAAGCAAGGCAAGGCGAAAGGAGACGAAATAAAAAGGTAGGGGCCGGGAGCACGCAAAAAACTCTCCAACCCTTATTCTAATGTTCTCAAGAACATTAGAATAAGGGTTTATATTGAATAACCGCCGATTTGGGTGCGCTTAATTGAGTAGGCACAAGCGCCACAACCTAGTTTCTCGCCGAGTTCATTTGCGATTGAGCGAATGTATGTACCACTAGAAACTTCTGCGCACATTTTTGTAATTAGAAATTCTGAATCTAATTTATTCGACAAAACTTCTTTCCACTTCCCTATTATTTCTTCTTGACGAAAATCTCCTTTGACTCTACTGACACCACTTATTATCTCCGCTAACAATTCTTTACCCATAATTTTTCGCTGTGACAGAATACCAGCGGAAAATACTGCTATCTCTTTCTGGGGAATATCTATTTCGTCAATATTTCCTGCTCTTGCATAACTAAAAAGGGGTCTTCCCTTCACTGGCTTTGATGAATATGGTGGATATTTTTGCGATCTCTTACCCACAAGTTTGTTTGTTTCCGATTCAATAGATTCAACACTTGGGATACCCCCTCCAACCGTTGGAAGTCCTAGGATGTCGTAAGTATCTGTTTTAATTCCCCACAAAACTTCAAATTCATATGTTTTATCTAGCAAAAGAAGTTTTTTCTTCTCTGTTTCATCTATATCTCCCGCAAGCACCAAGAGAAGTCCTTTTGCCATAGGATCAAGCCGTCCAGCGTAAGTCATAGGCACTCCCTGCCACTTTGGATTTTCCACCTTAAAGCGCTCAAGGCACTCAAGGGGTGTCTCCCCCATATTCTTGTATAGATTCAGGATTTCTTTTTTATTAACCATACTTCTGTTAAAATAGCATCTATGGCGAAACTATCAACCGATCCATATAAAGGCGTCCGAGATTTCTATCCGGAGGATAAATTTGTTCAAAACTACATATTTTCCGTATGGAAAAAGATTCCAGAGCTTTTCGGATATGAGGAATACGACGCTTCTATTTTAGAGCCATCAGAAATATATAGAGAGAAGTCGGGTGATGAAATCGTGAATGAGCAAACTTTCACCTTCACTGATCGTGGAGGTCGCGAAGTAACCCTTCGTCCAGAAATGACCCCTACCCTTGCCCGTATGGTAGCAGCACGAAAACGCGACCTGGGCTTTCCACTACGCTGGTATTCAATACCCAATCTTTTTAGATACGAAGCCACTCAGAGAGGTCGTCTCCGTGAACACTGGCAATTAAATGTAGATATTTTCGGCATTTCAAATATAAGCGCTGATATAGAAATAATCATCCTCGCCAACAAAATTATGGAGGTGTTTGGAGCAAAGCAATCTGATTACGAAATTAGACTCAACACGAGTTCTGAAGATGAAGCCCCTCTCAACAACGTAATAAGTGAGCTTAATAAATCAGGAATCATGAACGCTAGGGTTGACCGCACCCTAGCCCGCGGACAAGCCTACTATACTGGTGTTGTGTTTGAATTCTTTGACACAGACCCTAAAAATCCAAGGTCTCTATTGGGTGGTGGTAGATACGATAATTTACTTGAAATATTTGGTGGAGAATTGGTTCCAGCTGTGGGCTTCGGAATGGGAGATGTCACAATTAGAGATTTCCTAGAAACACACAACTTACTTCCATCATACAAACCAACAACGAATCTTTGTATTATTCCCACCGATCTTATGCTTGTCGATGAGCTAGTAAAACTTTTGATGTCTCTTCGGATGAGTGGAGTAAATGTTGCAGTAGATTGGTCGGACAGAAAAGTGGGAGACATGATAAAGTCGGCAGACAAGAATCGCATCCCCTATGTACTAGTGTTTGGAGAAGATGAAGTAAAAACCGGAAAATATAAGGTAAAGAACCTTAAATCCGGGGAAGAAAAAACTCTAAAAAAGGAGGAGATTCCAAGTTTTATTCTTAATTTTTAATTCTTCCTTCTTAATCCCACACGTATGCGTAAGATTGTTTTTGATATAGAAACTTCAAATTTATTTTTTGATGTGGGCACAAAT
>MHVX01000026.1:15112-28186 GCA_001823875.1 Candidatus Zambryskibacteria bacterium RIFCSPHIGHO2_12_FULL_43_12b | reverse complement strand
ATTGGAGTCGGTCTTTAAGAGAGATGATGCAATGGAGGAGATAGCAAGAGAGGTGGTGGTGGCGTTAGTTGTAGTGGAGCGACCTGCAAGGAGCGTGCCTGTGTTTGTATTAGTAGAGTAGAGATTTGTGGAGGATGCTGTTGTGGAGAAGAGGTTGGTGGTGGTAGCGGAGGTCGTGGTAGCGCGAGTAATATTATCAATTGTCCCTCCATCAAGATTCTTGGCAACAAATGCCGCGGGAACAGCGCCAAGAATCTTTCTAGGACTCATCTCTCCGTCCCATGTCGGAGTCCCTGCTGAACCTCCTACCTCAACTCCTAGATAGAGCGTCTGATTAAAATCAATAGATGTAAGAGCGGTGGAACTGCCGAGCATTACTGAGAAGAGTCCATTTGTAACAGTGATCCTATCCCCGGCCGCGGTGCTTCTATCTTCTGACCATATCGCAGAACCTCCGCTCACCACTGTATATAATGCAAAACGCATATGATACGTTCCGTCTGCAACCGCGACATTTGAAGCGTTCGTGAGCTTGCCTTGATAGTTTATTTCATCATTAAATGCGGCAAAGACTGCGTCTGGCTCAAAAATCGTAATACCCAGCGCCGGCAGAAAACCAGGCGAAGTAAGCACTGTTGCCAGAATTAATACTATTGAAACTGTTTTTGAAAATAACTTATACATCAACTTCACTGCTTTCTAACACTTTGGAACTATCAAGGTTCTTCTTTCCCTCAGGCTCCTGTCTCTTCTTTTTATCTGCCGTCAAGAGAAACGCCTTAATGAGTAGAGCCAGCAAAATGAGGAGAAGAAGGATGTTTATAAAATGCTCTGTTATAAACAAGACCAAAGCATTTCTCCATGAATCTCCCGTATACAAGACTCCAGCGCTCGCAAATAAATCTCCCACAATCTCTTTGAGTCCTCTGTTTTTGTAATCAACAATCGCAATCCTCAAACCATATTTTCCAGAATCCCCCAGTGGACCGATTGTCGCGCTGTATGCCGTCTTCTCGGGATTTACTCTTAGAAGAAACGAAAAGGTCTTTGATGAGTCTGCAGGATGGACCAGAGTGATTACCACCGACTTGAGAACTTCTGGCACTTTAGAGTAATCAAGCGAAACAGTGAGATTCTTTCCTCCATCAATCGCTACGCCTCCTCCGGTAAATGATGTGATTCTCTTGCCTTCTTGGATAAAGTCGAAATCAAGAAACGCCAACTTTTCAATCTCAGGATGCACGCCCGGAGCCTTTGGCAATCCATCAAATACACCTTCCTCCGGCTGTGGCGTCTCCCCCTTTACCGGAATCCTTGCGCTCGCAAGCACTCCAGAGGAATATGTGCCTGCGCCATCCTTGGCAAAGAGAGCATAGTAGTACCTTTCTCCTATCACCACATTTTCATCTTCAAAATCTTCCGCGCTTCCTTCGTACAAGACTTCTCCATCATTGGGATCGCTTGGATAGAATCCTTCGCCTCTTACCAATCGCACCTCGTCAAAGCGAGGATCAATAGGATTATTCCAATTCAACGCAATTGAAGAATCTTTGGGTACTGCTACAAAGTTGGTGGGGTTAGGGAGATATTCTGCAAGCGAGAGTGTCTGGAATGAGTTTATTGGCGAAACCCCAGCCCGTCCGTAGCCACTGACCATATAGATTGAAAATAAATATACGGTCGCTGGAGAAAGACCTGAGATAGTGGCGGAGTGCTCTGTGCCATAGAGAGTCTCTGTCATTGACCCCATTTCAAGATTTGAAGTAACTCCCCAAGAGAGCGTGCTTAAAGCTGGTTGATTTGTTTTCCAGCTAATCACTGCTGAATCTAGAGCAGGAACTATCACAATGTCGTAAGCATACGGGGCTACAGACTGACCAGAACCCCCACCTCCAGAAGAAGCTGATTCAGAAAATGTAGTAGCTGAAGCAGAAGAAGATTGAGACGATTCATTAGACGCCGCATCCGTAGCCGAGACAGTATATGAGTAAGTAGTATTTGAGCTTAGACCTGTGTCTGAGTAAGTCGTTCCCGCGGAGGTCGTGATAAATACGCTGTCACGATATATGCGGTAACCTGTCACTGCCACGTTATCAGTTGAGGCAGTCCAAGATAAATCAATTTGAGAAGTAGAGACTGCTGTGGCGGAGAGTCCAGTCGGAGTGGATGGGGCTGTGACATCAGATGAGCCTGTTACGGTTAGATTTATCTCAAATTGGTCTTCAACGGCATTTGCAATTGTGAAAGAACAAAAAACGAGAGAGATAATCACCGCACTTGCAATTGTCTTTAACAAAGACATATTTTTAGAGAGCTGTAGCCGTTACGGTGGTCGTCGCAGTGTACGCTCCAGCAACTTGTGTGTTTGATGCTCCTGACGAAGCGCGAAACTCAACGACTGTCGCAGTGCCCGCTGGATGGTTGCCAGAAGCACTACTTGCTATTAGTTCATTCGTGGTAGTAAGTGGCGACCAACAACTATCATTTGTATCAAGCACGCCTGTATTACACGATGTTCCATTATCTTTGTACTCACTTGTAATGTGAGAACCTTCCGGAGAGAAGGCGAATTCTGAGGCAGAGGCTGCGATACTGAAAGTAAAGTCTGGGTTTGCTCCTGCAGGAGTGTAATCCGCGAAAGAATTTGCCCCTGAAACAAGCGCGGGCGAGGAGCTTGCCTTTATATAGAGCTGATATCCCGCAGAACTATCGGTTGTCACTGTTACTGTGGTAGATCCATTGGCTGTACCCCCCACTGTGCCATCAATTGAAGGGGAGAGCGTCACGTTTGCCACTGTGGCAATTGCAATATAGACCACATTCATCTGCTGATAGCCCGCTTTGATGTTGTAATTCGTGCTTCCAGATGGGCCAGTGGCTATCTCCCCAAACGTGCTTTCCTGCGTATAGTTTGTGGAATTAGACAATCCTCCGCCAAAATTCGCACTGTCAGCCTGAATTGAATAATTAGTGCTACTCATCACTACCGCAAAGAGAGGCTGCGCAAATCCTAAAATTGCAATTACAATTGCTATTTTTTTCATATACGTTTTGTTCTCCTGCTTACAATGACAAGCAAAATGACCACCACAATAAGAAGGAGCAAGCTCATTGGCGGGACAACGTAGAAAGACACTTCCATTTCATCCACTATGTTCTCGTATCCGCGATTGACTAGAGCATGAGCGGAGTATCTTCCAAATGTTAATCCTTTGCTAAGAGATATTTCTCTGGTGCGCAGAGAGTTTGGGAGCGTGAACCAAGGATCAAGAATGTAACTAGACACTTGCCGTCCAAACATATTTTTTACATCTATTTTTCCGTACGGATTAAGATAGATTTCTCCGCTGTTTCGATAAAGTATTTGCAAACTGATTGGAGTTAAGAAAAATACACGGGTATTGTTCTTTGTTTTTATCCCTTCTAGTTTTCCTTGCACTTTCACCTCTCCTGGAACATTTACAAATAGCAGTGTTGCAATCTGTCCTACTACATTTGCCGCACTATACGCGCGAGCATCGTCTGTGATGCGATCTGACATCTTCTCGCTTGATACAAGCACTGCTCCAAGCTTCGTTCCAGCTGGTGTACCTGCTGGAATTGTGATTGTCACTGGCAAGAGCAGACGATCTCCGTGATTCAACACAAATTCCTTTTTCTCCACATAAAGAAAATTTTTAAGTGAAGATTTGTTTGCTTCATCCGCTCCAATCCTCACAGCTTCCACATCCTGATTTCCGGCAGTAAAATCGTCAAAAGAAATTCTGAAAGTCTGACTGCGTCCTGTTCTATTCTCTACATTCACCAAAACCGTCTTTACTCCTCCCTCAGCAATTTCAGTTTCAATCTTTGCCGGACCGACAATGAAACCGTTTTCCACAGGGAGAGAGGGATTCTTTTCAATCTCATACCCAAGCGCGAGGCTTGGTATGGATAAGGCTAGAAGTATCAATCCCGTTAGTATTTGTTTCATTGTCTTGTCTTTTTAAGTTTTCTTATAATGTTTCGACCTGGGGACTTCCGCCCCTCCCCAGATTTGAAAGTTTTCCAAATCTGGGGAGGGGAACAAATCAGTTTTTAATGGGTACTAATACATAGAGATACTCATCATTTGAAATCTTTTTAAACACAGGTGTAATCACACCCGAGGTTCCATCTGCTCTCGGAGTAACCTGAACTTCATCTGAAAATGAATTCTGAATTTTTGCGATTACAGCATCCTTGTCAGTCTTTTCGTCAACAGGCACAACCACCATGCCTTGTCCGTCTTGTGATCCCGCCTGCTCGATGTCAACATTCGTTGCAACCTCTTCTATCTCTTCGCGACCAATCATCACCAAAACTTTCGTCCGCGCGTCAAACAAAACACCGTTTACTTTCAAATAAAAATTTTGAGCAATTGCATCAAACTGCGAGCGTATGCCAGAGAAAATGCTAGCGGATATTTCATTTCCAGATATTTCAGAAACCAATGCAATTGAATTTCTGACTTCGTTGCCAAAATTTCGATAAGTAATCTCAGCTTGCGGATTCAGTGAGAGAACAGTTTGAAATCCTGCCAATGAAAGCAGGAGCGCGATCGCGCCGGCCACAAGATTGGGAAATTGAACAGCAAATTTTCTGTGGTGAGAATCAACAATTTTATGTTTTGAAACGATTGTGACAGGCGCAATTTCTGAAATTGAAATTGGAACCTTATAAACCTCCAAACTCCCATCAGATTGTTTGGCCTCAGGGAGAGCAATCGGCTCGTCACTAATTATCTGAACATCATGCACAGAAGACTCAGGAACACTGTAAGCACGAGTGCTCAAAACCACACTTTTCTTGCTTCTGTTCTTTGACGCTAAATTATTTAGTTTTCTGTGCTCTTGGAGAGAATCGTAAGAGACATACCATGAACGTCCGACCATTCTGCAGTCAAGTTTGCCATCTCGGCAAAGCTGACCAATATAGTCATTAACATAGCCACTTATTTTGGCAGCTCGGCTAGACGAGATAAACTTTTTGCCGTCAAAATAAAGATCACTATTCATTACATAATTGTAACTTTTATATGTTCATTTGTTGTTGATTTTCTGTGGATAAGAAGCAAGTATTTTTAGATACTTGAGCTATTAATATGGAGAACAGTAATTCCCTTTAGAAACTGAGATAATATGGCTATAACTAAAAGTAAATCAAGGAAATGTCATTTTTAGACATTCAGAAGACTCGGAAATTAATTTCTTCCAAAGTTTTTAGAAATATTCATGTAGTTAGCCTGCATATTTAACTTTTGGAAATGAATTTTAAGGAAATGCATATACATTGATAAATTTGCTTACATGTTATTATTAATAAATGAATGTCTATCAATGTTTATGTATGCTTGTCCACAGGCTTGCTCTGTTCATATCTAATTTTCTTGCTATTATTTAGGTATGGAATATAAAGCTTATGTAACTATAAAAGAAGCGGCCTATATTTTAGGTGTCTCCCCGCTTACATTAAGGAATTGGGATAAAAATGGTAAGTTTCCAGCCCAAAGACACCCTATGAACAACTATAGGGTATATAAAACCGATAATCTGTTACGCATTATTGAAGATATTGAATCAGGCACTGCTCAGACCAATGCTCGTAATCGCATGAAAAAGCTCTCCGTGCGTCATTTGGAGGATTCTACATACTAGGGAGATCTTACTAATGTTGTGAAACATATTTTTGAACCATACTTGGCCATTTTTCTCTGTGAAACATCTATGCTTAGGCTAGAAAAAACCTCCATTACTTTGTCTAAAGTAATGGAGGTTAATACCAAAATCCTGAGCCCTAACTGACCGATCCCCTACTGAGAGTGCACGTTCAATCTGCGCACCAACTCCGTTACTTTTATCGGATCAAGTTCTGTGTGCGACTTGCTGATTCCTGTTGCAATAAGAAAGCAATCTACAAGTCCGATAAATCTGTGAATGTTTTGAGAATTGATTCCGCTTGCAACAGCCAGAGCTCCGTCTCGACCAATCCCAGAACGAATCAATCGAATCTTGTTAACATCAGGGGCTTTGCCTGTCCCCTCGCCGCTTGTTACGACGACATCAACAGATCGAGAAGCGCAGTGGGCGACTTCAACAAGGTTTGACACTGCGGGTTGATATTTGAAAGCTACCCCTCCAAAATACAGAGCGTCTATGGAATGGGTGTGTCTGAGTTGATACCACTGGCGCAGTTCATAGTCATTGATCACTCCGCCTATTTCTTTTACGCCCGACTTATCAACCCACAACCCAGACGCGTTGCGAGGAAGGCGCAAGACTGCTTCACCGGGCGACAGGTCTAGAAAATTAATCCCGACCCATCCAGCATGATGCTCTTTAATCACATGGAATGTTTCTAGAAGCTCATCTCCACTTACATCATGATTGATCAGAAAAATTCCATCTGCTCCCCTGTCAAATGCGATATCAGCATTTTGTAGCGCCTGCTTTGAGCTGGAGACATGGACCACCGGAAGAAATACTGGTCTGCGAGGGAACACAGAAAAATAGCTGGACATATTTATTCTCCCGAGAAAAAGTTCGAAGAACGTCTCTTATCAGAAACTACTTTAAACACGAGTAAAAGTCAAAAACTTATTACCCGCTGATTTTTCTAATAAGCTCAGACTTGAGTACTTCTGGATTCGCCGAACCTTTTGAAAGTTTCATCCCCTGACCCACTAGAAACTGTAGTGCCGCTTCTTTCCCATTTTTATAGTCAGCCACAACATTTGGATTCTCTGAAATTACCTTTCCGATTACTTCCTCAAGAACTGAGGTATCACTTGTCTGAAGTAAACCACCATCCTTTGCTATCTTCTCAGGGTCTTTCTCCCCGTCATAGAGTCTTTTTAAGATATCCTTCGCCCCTCTGGAAGATACGAGATTTTCGGAGATCATCTCCATTAGTCGTGCAAAATCACTTACAGCAACCTTACTAAAGATATCTATACTGCCAGTATCTTTTACCGATGTGTCATTTTTTACCAATCCAGCTAAGTCAGAAGTGATATAGTTGGCCGCAATTTGAGCATTCCCTGATAAAGCTTGCAAAACAGCATCAAAGTACTTTCCCCACACATTGTCTCTTACAAATACCTCCGCATTCTCCCCTTTCACCCCTACTACCTCTATATAGCGATTCCTCTTGTTCCACGGTAATTCAGGTAATTCCGTCTTGAGAACATCTTCTGCAAATTCCGGTATCTGGGAGAGCCGAAGTTTAGGCAAATCCGGGTCTGGAAAGTACCTGTAGTCATGGGAATCCTCCTTCGTCCTCTGGGAGAAGGTAACCTCCTTTACCTCGTCCCATCCTCTAGTTTCTTGGACCACTTTCTCTCCTTTTTCAATCACCTCAATATGTCTTGCCACTTCATACTCTATAGCTTTCTCCACCGCTTTAAATGAATTGAGGTTTTTTACTTCCACTTTTGTGCCAAAATCGTCAGTGTCGCTTACAGAAATATTTGCCTCCACTCTCATCTCACCTTTTTCCATGTTCGCCTCGCCCGCGCCAAGATATTGCAATAAAAGCTGAAGCTCTTTTGCGAATGCAGATGCATCTTTAACGGAGTGAATCACCGGTTCTGTCACAAGCTCCATAAGAGGGACTCCTGCGCGATTGAAATCTATAAGCGAATAATTTCCATGGTGAGTTGAGCGAGCAGTGTCTTCTTCTAAGTGAATGCGTGTGAGCTTAACACCGTTTAGCTCTCCGCCTTTTACCAATGGAAATTTGTACTGACTAATCTGATATCCTTTTGGAATATCAGGATAAAAATAGTTTTTCCTATCAAACTCGGTAAAATCAGCTATCTCTCCGCCTACTGCCACTCCCATTTTTAAAACATGCTTTACGGCCTCCTTGTTTATAACAGGAAGAGTGCCGGGATAGCCCATGCACACGGGACAGATATTTACGTTTGGTCTTTCCTCATCTGGATCATTTTTTGAATCACAAAACATCTTCGTCCGCGTCTTTAACTCGGCATGTATCTCAAGTCCAATCGTGACTTTATATTTGTTTTCAGGAGCCCTTTCCATGTTTACACATACTAGCAGGAGAATGCTACTTTGTTTAGGCTTGAAGTATTTTAGATAATTCCTTTATAAAATTGCCAAGATAGACCTCATCAATTATAGAAACCCTGAGAACTCTCTTGTTCTTGTCTTTTAACAACTCAAACTTCTCATTTAAATCCACTTCGTCTACTACATCTGTCTTGGTCAAAATTATTACCTCATCTTTTTCTGCCAATTCTTTGCTGTAAGCATTTAGTTCAGTGCGGACGACTTCGTATGCGAGCTCCACATCCTCATTTTCCGCGGAAATACAATGAAAGAGCACCTTGGTACGCTTTATATGCCTTAAAAACTTGTCTCCAAGGCCTTTCCCTTTGTGCGCACCCTCAATAAGACCGGGGATATCAGCCAGAATATACCCGTGGAAATCACCGAGGTTAGGCTCTAAGGTGGTGAAAGGAAATGCTCCCACTTTCGCCTTTGCGTTTGTAAGAGCGTTAAGCAGACTTGATTTACCGGCATTGGGAAGCCCGATGAGTCCAGCGTCAGCCACAAGCTCGAGTTCAATATAAAAATCCGCCTCCTCCCCGTATTTACCGGGAGTGGATTCCTTTGGCCTGCGGTTTGTTGATGACTTAAAGTGCTCATTCCCCCATCCACCATTGCCTCCAGTTAAAATCAATCTTCTCTCCCCTTCAGTCTCAAGCGCAAACTGTTTCTTTGATAGAAGATTCGTGACAATGCTCCCTATTGGTAGCTCAATCTCAATATCTTCCCCGCTTTCGCCGGTCTTGGATGACTTCATTCCGTTATGGCCATTTGGCGCGGAAAATTCTTTTACGTTCCTATATCGAGCAAGAAGGCCGAGATCCCTTACAGCTTTTACATATACATCGCCTCCCTTTCCACCATTTCCGCCAGAAGGACCGGCATAATCTTTTCCCTTCTCATGGCGCCACAAGACGACTCCGTCGCCTCCTTTGCCTGCCTTTGCATGAATTGTTATTTCGTCTATAAACACGGGTCTGGAATTAGAAAGTAAAAACTATGAATTAAGAACCAGTTTTGCTAAAGCAATTGCGCCTTCTTTCGTCTTTGCAGAAACAGTAAACCGATGGTTGTGGCAGAACAGCGCATCCTCTACCCCCGAGGCTTTAGCTAATTCTTCGCCGGTTTTGCCAGCCCAATCTTCGGGAAATAATTGCCTGCACACAAAAGAGTTTGGATCGCTCCTCACGCATTTTGCTCTCCAAGGACCTCCATTAGTGTCGGGGTATACGACCATAAGAGGCTCGGGCTTCTCCGCCAGAACTCTGCCCCATGCGTAATGTTTGTCTAAAACAATAATTCTTTTGTCTTCAGCCTTATTGTATATTTCCTCCACAATTTTCCCATCCTCGGTAATCCTTTTTGCTCTATCAATCTCTCTTCGCAATATATCCTTTGCTGTCATTACTACTTTTTCAAAAGTCTCATCAATCGCCTGCACATTCGTACTATCGTCATTCCAATATGAGTATAAGTAATCTGACACCGTGTAAGCTCTTAGTCCTTCAAAATTTGGAGTCTCAAAAGTAATCCCGTTATCAATGGCATCTACATAGAGTACTAGTTTGTTTTCAATCGCCTTTGCAATTTCAGCACTGCCGGAGACCATTTCTCCATACTCCTTCCAGACAAGACCGAAGGATGCGTAGGGAATCCCATTCTCCCTGACTCCAGCCCCACCTGGCTGATGGTGGTCATACCTGTTTCGGATTGATTCATATTCACCTCCCACGTCAATAACAAAATCACCTGTCTTGATAACATCTTTGTCCCTGGTTCTAATGATTTCAAAATCGGTACCCTCCGGCAGAGTAAGAATAGCAGTAGCAACAGCGAACACATCGTCTGTGTGGAAGGATCCACTATGAGTAATGATTTTGACTTTGTCCATGACAGGGCATTCTACGATTAAGCCTCTCCAATAGCAAACATTGTAGTTTTATATGGCTAGGAACGAACCATGGATGGATAAAGATCCATGAGAGCAAAAAGAAGAGCAAGCACAACCGGGCCGGCGAGAAATCCCACTGGACCGAAAAGGGCTAAACCTCCCAGAGCAGAAAGTAGAATTAGAAATGGGTGAATCTTGACTCCTCTTTCAATCAAAATCGGACCCAGAAGATTATCAATAAGCCCAACGGCAATCACTCCCCAAATGATGAGCCCCACACCTTGGCCAGTCGCGCCAGTTAGAAAAAGAAAGGCGATTGCAGGGATTAAAATGATAGATGTCCCAATAGTAGGTACGAGTGAGGCAATAGCGGCAACGAACCCCCATATGACAGGATTTGGCACGCCGAATATGGCAAAGCCCAAGCCGGTAAGGATCCCTTGAAAGACACCTATTACAATGCTTCCCCTGACGACAGAATTAACTGCCAAAATAATCTTACTAATTATTTTACGATCGGAAGAATCCGCTAGAGGGCTTAAATCTACAAGAGAGTCAACAAACTTTTTTCCATCTTTGAAAAAGTAGAATAACGCAAGAAGCATGAGGAAAAGACCAAATGTGATTTTGGCTACTCCACTAAAAAGTATGCTCATATGATCTAGAAGCCATGAGAGCCCTTGTCTTGCATACTGCGCAATATCAATTCCCGCTTGCGAAAAAGAAAACCCAGGCACAAGATTCTCAAGAGTGGCACTCACATTCTTGAGTGATCCTGAAATATCTCCGTCACTCATGTCTAGCGCTTGAACATATAAGTCTGAAGCTTCTTGAAAGAGCAGTGTCCCGAAAAAAGAAAGCGGACCTACAATAACCAAGAGAACAACAAGAACAGAGAGAAGCGAAGAAAGCGTATTCTTGCCGCCAGACCATGCGAGAATCCTCTCATGCATCGGCCCAAAAATAATCGCAAACACTAATGCCAAGAAAAGAATAGAGAGATAAGGCAGAAATATAAAAATATTTAGTACTATTACAGCTATAATAAAGACAAAGAAAAACCATGTTTGAATATTTTGCATTGCCATATCAATATTCTACCATTTTAGCTTCCTTCTGCCTGCCTCTATAAATCCTGAAAGCAATAAAAACTACGACAAATAACAAAATTGCGGCTAAAATATAATTTTCATACTTATTAACCATAGATGCGTTCGCTAAATAGAGAGTTCCAGCTCCAGCACCCAATACAGCGAGAATAGCTCCTCTAATGATACTTCCTAGAAATGTTGCAATGCTATATGACAAAATTCTCATCCTTATTATGCCAGAGAGAGCGGACAGAGCCACACTCGGGATAATGGGAATGGAACGAAGTATGCCTAGTGTTATTTCATCTCCCCATCCGCGGTCAAACTTCTTTCTCACGTCCTCAATTTCTTTCCATGAGACCCCGAGCCACTTACCCCATTTTTCAAATGCGGGTTTGCCAAAATAATAGGCCAAAAAGTAATACAGGTACGATCCAATTGTGGCGCCCAACGCCGCAGGGATGGCAATAATAAAGACTAGCGACCAAAACAGGTTGAATCCTGACAGGTCGGACAAGAAAAGAAATCCTGACGTATATAAAACAAAGGCGGAAGGTACTGGAGCTATAACAGTCTCTACCAACGATGCCGCAAACACTCCCGCTGCTCCTAATGGCACAACGGACTGATGCAAATATGTATAAATTGATTCAAACATATTTGGTTATTATACCCCGCTTTGACCTACTATATACGGCTGAAATTTATTGTTAAATTTTATCTTTATTTCCTCAACTTCTTTTATTTTTGAATCGTCTATAACTACTTCTAATACAATGCCTTTCCCCGTATCTTCAGAAAAATTCTGATCAAAGATAAAGTTTCCTAAACTGTATGCGATTATTCCATCCTTGTATCTTTCCACTGGCTGTACAACATGAGGATGATGTCCGATTACGAGTAGCGCCCCATTATCAATCAAGGTGTGGGCAAGCTCCTTTTGCCACTCCATAGGCACTATCTCGTATTCATTGCCCCAGTGCAGAGACACTACTACTACGTCGCAATTATTGCCTTTTGCTATATCAATATCGGTAAAAATTTGATTTTTATCAATATTCGCAACTGTTTGTGACACATCTCCTATATAAGCTTTGGAAGCAAACTCGCTGTACGCAAAAAGACAGAAACCCTGCCTGCTCGCCTTTATACGAGCAGGCTTGTGCGCATCGCCGTAGTTCTCCCCAATCCCCACACCCTTTATCCCTGCCTCCGATAAGTGTCTCAATGTGTCGCTAAATGCGTCCCTCCCCCAATCCAATATGTGATTATTCGCAAGTGAAACCACATCAAATCCAGCCCATTTAAGACCAGAGAGAGACTGTGGGTCTGCTCTAAATGAATATATGCTCCCCACATTTGTACCACGATCTGAAACCGGATTTTCTAAGTTACCGAATGCAATGTCCGCGCTTCGAACCTTTTCTGCCACTAATTCAAATGGAAAATTATAATCACCCTGCCGTTCCATAATTCTTCCAATCTGCCGAGAGAGCATTATGTCACCTGCAAAAATTATCCTTACAGAGGATGAAAAAGGAGGCGAAATGTCGCTTGTTTCAAAAGCGACAGCTAGTAGTACTCCTATTGAGATTCCCCAAATTATCTTCCTCATTACAATTTTGAAAACTGAGTCTCCAAAAATACAACTCCCCACGCAGTATTTCTACCTACTGCTTATTTCCCATGGCATTTTTTAAACTTCTTGCCTGAGCCACAGGGACACAAATCATTTCGGCCTACATTTTTAAATTCACTTGAGACAATCTGTGATGATTCAGCCGTGAGAGATTCTGCTCCCTCTCGTGTTTCCTTCAAATTGTTGTCTTGTGATCCTGCAACTGCACTATTGACCCTTGGTAAAATCCTGATTATTTCATCTATCACAGCAGACTCCATCTCCTTGAAAAGCCTTAGACCCTCTTTTTTATACTCCACCAGAGGGTCTCTCTGCCCGTAAGCGCGCAAATTCACGCTTCCGCGCAAATAGTCCATCATCTCC
>MHVX01000026.1:14901-15024 GCA_001823875.1 Candidatus Zambryskibacteria bacterium RIFCSPHIGHO2_12_FULL_43_12b | reverse complement strand
GATATTGGCGAGTGTCTTCTTTTTCTCCGACTAGAAGTTTTCTCCTTCTCTCATAAACCACTTTTCTTTGGAAATTCAAGACATCGTCATATTCCAAAACATGCTTACGTGAATCAAAATTAA
>MHVX01000026.1:9008-14892 GCA_001823875.1 Candidatus Zambryskibacteria bacterium RIFCSPHIGHO2_12_FULL_43_12b | reverse complement strand
TCCTCTCCTGCGCTTTTTCTAGAGAGCTCGTTATCATCTTGTTTTTTATAGGCTCATCTTCAGCAATTCCAAAGCGGCCCATCATGTTTTTTATCGTATCCGCCGCAAAAACACGCATCAGGCTATCCTCAAGAGAAACAAAAAATTGTGTTTCTCCCGGATCTCCTTGCCTGCCAGAGCGCCCTCTTAGCTGATTATCAATACGTCTTGCTTCATGTCGCTCCGTACCGAGTACAAAAAGCCCCCCGATAGTTTTCACTTCTTCATATGCTTCCGCGCTTCCCGGATTACCGCCAAGTTTTATATCCACCCCTCGTCCTGCCATGTTGGTGGCAATAGTTACCGCTCCTCTTCGTCCCGCTTGAGCCACTATCTCTCCCTCTCTTTCGTGATTCTTAGCATTTAGAATCTCATGCTTAACTCCCTGTTGCAGAAGGTATTTTGAAAGCAACTCGTTCTTCTCAATTGAGACCGTACCGATGAGTACAGGCTGGCCCAGATCACTAAGCTCTTTTACCTTGCGAGCGATAGCTTTAAATTTTCCGTTCTCAGTTTGAAAAATGTAGTCATCAAGATCCAGCCTTTTGCTTGGTTTATTTGAGGGTATCACAATGGTCTGAAGCCCATACACTTTGTAAAATTCTTCAGAAGAGGTCTCAGCTGTTCCCGTCATTCCCGAAAGTTTGTTATATAGCCTGAAATAGTTCTGAAAAGTAATTGAAGCAAAAGTGCGCGACTCTTTCTGCACATCCACTCCCTCTTTAGCCTCGATGGCTTGATGTAACCCTTCTGACCAGCGTCTTCCAGGCTGAAGACGCCCTGTGGAGGCATCTACAATAATGACCTCGCCCTCCTTAATAACATAATCCACATCGTTCGCGAAGAGCGCCTTTGCTCTCACAGCAGTCTCAAGATGATGGACATATTTAATGCCCTTGTCCGTGTATATATTCTCCACACCTAGCGCTTTCTCAGCTTTATCAATACCGCTCGTCGTCAAAGTTATAGCTTTTAATTTGCGATCCACGGTAAAATCTTCATCCTCCTTGAGAGTTCTGGCAATTTGAGCGAAAGTCTTGTACAAAGACTCGGATTCAGCGGTTGGCGCAGAGATAATGAGTGGCGTACGAGCTTCATCAATTAGAATAGAGTCTATCTCGTCTACCACTGCATAAGCATGCTCTCTCTGACGTAGTTTGCTCTTGTCATATTCGAGGTTATCACGCAAATAATCAAAACCGAATTCGTTGTTAGTCCCGTAGGTAATATCCGCCTCATAAGCTTGCCTTCTTGTGCAAGGTTTTAGAAAATCCTGAGCCACATGAAATGAACCTTTTTCATCTCTTTCTTCGTCCTCTTTCCGAAGCAGACTGTCATCAGCTATAGGATTTCGATCATATATAAATGAAGCTTCATGATTTATCACGGCGACAGAAAGCCCCAGAAAGTCGTAAATCTGACCCATCCACGCCGCATCCCTTTTAGAAAGGTAATCATTTACCGTAACAATATGCACTCCCTTTCCAGTAAGAGCGTTGAGATATGCGGGCAATGTCGCCACGAGAGTTTTTCCTTCTCCTGTTCTCATTTCAGCAATCTTGCCTTCGTGGAGTACAATTGCGCCCATTATCTGCACATCAAAGTGTCTTTGGCCGAGCGTACGTTTAGAAGCTTCGCGCACCACCGCGTATGCTTCAGGTAATATTGAATCTAATGATTCTCCCTTTGTAATACGATCTTTAAAATCAGTAGTTTTTGCCCGCAGAGAATCATCAGACAAAGTAGAAATAGCCGGCTCAAAAGAGTTGACCTGATTGACGATAGGCCCGATACGCTTCAAATCTCGAGCTGTGTCGCCACCAAAAAGTTTGTTTAGTGAAAAGATAGCCATGGAAAGCCATTTTAGCACAAAACAAAACTCTCGTCCGTCTGGGCGAGAGTTTTGCGCTAGAGACGCGATTAGCGTCGTCGAGAAGCCTTTCTCTTTCGAGCAGGAGCTTTCTTTCTCTTTGCTGGCTTTCTCTTAGCAGCCTTTCTCTTTTTTGCCATTTTAGTTTGCATCTGGGACTTCTTGCGAAATTTCAGATGAGAATTGTTTCAATAATGTTCACAATAATATATTCTGCGCGACGACACTCGCACAAAACAATTACGACCTGCAATAATTATCACACCGTTTGAGTATGCATACAATGATTTTTTGCACGCACATGTGGATAACTACTCGTTCGTATTATTTTTAAATGAGTACGGATATTTTTTTGCTAAAAAATTCCTCGTGCTCACACCATCGTGTTCGCAAGTCTCATTTAAAAACAATACTCGCTTGTTTACGGAAATACGAAACCAAGGTTTCTGAAAACAAACCTTCGTTCATCATCAGAAATGCAAATACAAGGTTCGTAAAAAATTTTCATTCGTCGTTGACATACAAAGTGCTTTAGAGAGAATCTCTTTAACGAAAAAGAACGCCAATGCGTTCTTTAAAGTTCCGTCCACTCGCGGAGAGCGGGGCGAGCTCCAAAATGAATATCTATTTGTGAGTGCGACCGCTCTCCACGACTAGAAACAATGCTTTAATACTAGTGAGTTTTGGGGGTTTGTAAATACACCATCCTGCCAGATAGCAGTATTAAGCCCATAGTTAGCCACAAACACAAACTCCGCCCGAAGGCGGAGTTTGCGCAGATATTCATCTTGTTTTGGTGCTGTTCTCCTTACGGAACCGCACTCACCCTTGTATTATAGCAAATCTACAGAATTTTGCAAGTTTGTAGCTTATAACACTGAAATCATGGCTAATAGCATCTAGACTCCGCGTTTTGACCTGCAAACAATGCAATCTAGAAATCACACCTGAATTTACTGAGTGGATGGATCTCTTCCAGCCTTAATTTCACTAATATAGTAGTCAATTTGTTCCTTGATATCGGGACTTTTTTCAGAAAGCCTTTTCAAGACACTTATTGACTGTTCACGATTACCCGTCTTTAAATACGCTACAGCAAGCGCCATATTATTGTCAACATTATCTCCGCCATTTGCAATCCTAAAAGTAAATATCTTTACAATCTCATTCCAACGCCCAACATCAACCAATACACTTACCAATCGATCATCTTGATAAAGGCGAGCTTGCGATATTCCCGCAAACACTTTATCCGCTAAAGCAGTATCCCCAGCATAAATCGCTGAAATACCATAGAGAAGCGCAGCATCGCCATATGAAGGCTCTAGATCATAAGCTCGCTTAAATACACTGAGTGCTGTTTTGAAATCTTTTTTATTTATATATGTTGCCCCCAATTCAAATATAATTGTCTGTTTTTGAGGAGAGAATTCCAACGCCTTGTTTAAACTCAAGACTGCTTCCTCATATTGACCGACGCTTCTCAAGAAAACACCTTTAAACAGCAAGTACCGCGCGTCATTTGGAGTCTCCTCAACCTGTTTGTTAATCTCTTTTGTGGTCAGAGCCAGATACCGGTCACGCAACTGCGGAGAAACTCCCGAATCTAGGAAAGTGTGCGCGGCAGACACTAGCTGCTCCCTGATTTCGGTATTGGCAAATGTGTCATAGCCAATCGCCTTTTCAAAATAGTTTAACGTCTCTTCTGTAGGCAATGCGTTTTGCATGCTTACAAGCGCTTTTATGAGATGCTGGCTCGCGCGTATCGGTTTCCAATTTAAGAAATAGACAGACAAGACTAAGAGAATGGTAAGTACCACCGCGACAGCGGACTGAATATGAGACTTACCAAACTTGTCAAAAAACGACAATTTTATGCCAACGCTTCGCGATTGAATAAGCGCCACCACAGAGAAAAATAAGACGTAACTTAACAAATTATCAAAGACGAAGATGCTCTGAAAGACATAGGCTGACAAAAGGCCGGTTAGAAGACTTTTTTCTGACACAGAATAATCTCCAATATTTCTTTTCCAAATATACCAGTACGAAAAGAAGATTACAGAAACATAAGCCAGAAAACCCAAGATCCCAGATGCAATTAGCCAGTCTAGAGGTGCCGAGTGCGCCCTATCAAACCATTGCTCTTGCGTGTACATCTTGGGATTATAGTTCTCATTGAACACGTAGCTAAATCCCTCTTGCCCCCAACCAAGTATCGGCCTCTCTTTGGAGCCCTCAATCGCCATGGGCCAAATGTAATATCTTCCTTGAGTCTTTATTTCGGAAAGAGAAAGGTTGGCAAAACGTGATAATACGGGGCTATTTTGCACTACAGGAGTCCTCCTTACGGCCACAAATAAAGCCACGATAGCTACTACGACAATGAGGACTGCCACAGAAATCTTTCTGACATATTTGCTTTCTTTATCAAACAGCGCGGTAAGAAGCACTGTAACAAGGACTCCGCCAATTAAGCCGAGAATCGCGCCTCTGGTTGCTGTGAGATAGAGAATCGCCAGCTCTAAAATGCTTAGTCCGGCTATGGTCCAACCAACCACCTTTTTATCTCTGGCTCGTAAAAACAAAAACGCGCCAAAGAAAATATTAAAAAGAAGAAAGACCGCCAAGTATGACGCATTGCCAAATTTTCCATCAACCCTAACTCCCCCTTGATTAATCGTCGCCTTTCCGGCCACCTGCAAAAGAGAAAATAAGCACATAAGCACGCTTGAACCCACCCATGTGGAAAAAAGCCTGTTCCACCACTTTTCAATGCTGAAGGTTGATGAAAGTACTAAGAAATATAGATAGAGATGGACGGTCGTTATAAAACCTTCCATTCGTTCAAAATTGCTCCAAAAAGCTTTGTATGGATTTTCTGCAAAAATATCCGCAATCCCGACAATTGCCACAAAAGAAGTCATGGCGACAAGAAGCCAAGAAAATTTAGGCCTAAACTCTGCGTCTTTTATCGCAAGCAATACCCACGCACCGAATATAATTTCCACAATTATCCTAAAGATAAAATTCTTTCCCGTAATAAATGGAAAGAGCATTGACGGAGTAACAAGAAAAGGAATAAATGGTATGGCAAAAATACCGACAAACACCACTCTTCTAAGGATTGTTTTCATATCCATGATAGAAAACTATACCAAGAACCAAGTTACCTAGCTAGTAAATAGACTATAAATCCATTAGTATAGCCCTATGGAATTTTTAAGAAATAAAGTTTACAAAGGTCTCCGAGCGAGTGAAAAATACACCCAGACTGATATGGTCTACCTCGCAAAAGGAGGCTTCTGGCTAAACAGCGCGCAAGTCTTAACTGCGCTCTCATCTTTTCTATTAGCGCTACTTTTTGCTCGCCTCATCCCCAAAGAGGTGTATGGCAACTATAAATATATTTTGTCCCTAGCTGGCATTGCCGCCACTTTTTCACTTACTGGAATTTCCGCGGGAATATTGCAAGCGGTTGCTAGAGGATATACTGGGACTTTCATTCAAGCAACCAAAGTCCTAGTAAAGTGGAACTCGCTTATTTTCGTATTCTCCTTGATTGGGGCCCTGTATTACTTTTCAAATGGAAACTCAACCCTAGGCTACGGATTCATAATCATAGCTTTGCTGTTTCCCGCAATAAGAACATTTGAAACATATGAAGCGTACCTGAGCGGAAAAAGGGATTTCAGACGAAGCGCAATCTATCGCGCTATTGTGGATATTGGAACTATAGCGGCAACTGCTTGCGCGCTATTGTTCACTGAAAGTCCATTAATGCTAGTTGCGGTAAATTTGTTTACGCAATTTGTCTTGGATGCGCTCTTTTTCTGGAAAATATACACTTCTATACCATCCGAAGAAAAAACTAAGATTGAGCCCGGGATTATTGAATTCAGCAAACACTTAAGTTTTCAAAATGTCTTAAATAATGTCGCCTCATACATTGATAAAATCCTAATATTTCACTAT
>MHVX01000026.1:8426-8983 GCA_001823875.1 Candidatus Zambryskibacteria bacterium RIFCSPHIGHO2_12_FULL_43_12b | reverse complement strand
GTACCTGTCGTAGTTCTTTACATCATCTTCTCTCCATTTATCTTCAAAGTATTATTCCCGGCATACACTGACGCAGTCCCATACACTCAATGGTATGCTCTGGTGCTACTGCTGATGGGCAACCTTTCTGGACTAGTGCTAACTACTCAAAAAGCGGCAAAAGAGCAGTACATAATCACCACATTTGGTAGTGTCTCACAAATTGTATTAATGCTTATACTCGTGCATTCGTTTGGCATTATGGGAATAATTTGGGCTTATCTAATATCTAAATATCTCACCGCGATATTGAGTTACGCGCTGGTGAAACGTTTTGCAAAGTTGAGCATATCTCTATAAATAAAGAGAGCACGCAGGGTCACTGCGTGCTCTTTATATCGCTCCATTAGTAGTAGAACTTCTTGCGCAACTTGCGCAAGATTTCCAGCTCTCCTGGAGTCACCACCTTCTCTCCTGTCCCAAGAATTGCGGGAATTCTCGCAACACTCTCTGCCAGCTCTCTCATAGCGTGAAATGAGATGGAAGCCTGCTGGTCTGAACCCCACATATTCTGCCCG
>MHVX01000026.1:0-8406 GCA_001823875.1 Candidatus Zambryskibacteria bacterium RIFCSPHIGHO2_12_FULL_43_12b | reverse complement strand
AATCATCCTGATATTGGGGTCGCCTTCATCCTTCGTGGGATAAGTGGAGACCGTGTGAAGGAGAATGAGGTTCTCCGCCCCGACAATCTCGACTGCCCGCGCAACCTCCGAGTGAAGACTCATTCCCGTTGAGAGGATGATTGGCCTGCCAGTCTTCTTGAGGCGAGCAAGGAGCTCCTTGTCAGTGATAGACGCCGAGGCAACCTTATGACATGGAGGATTGAACTCCTCAAGGAAATCGACAGAACCCTCGTCCCATGGAGAAGCGAACCACAAGATGCCGCGCTCTTTGCAGAAACGGTCAATTTCGGCATACTCTTCATGTGTGAACTCAAGGGCGTACTTGAGATCTCCGTTCGTTGCATCCTCAAAACCTGACGCTTCGAGGCGAGCTACGGCTTCCGGAGAAAGCACTCCCCTACGTGCGGCGTTCTGCAGAATTCCCGTGTGGGGAGGAACTTGGCGAGCGCGAGCAAGCTCATCCTCTGAGTACACAACCTCAACGGTCCTCTTCTGGAACTTTACAGCATGACACCCAGCCTTCTTCGCCTGTTCAATCAGCTCCTTGGCGATTGAGATATCCCCGTTGTGATTGATTCCGATCTCGGCAACGATCAGGACGGGGCACCCAAATTCACCTACAGAGAACGGTCCGATATGAACAGACTGATACACATTCGGAGCGTTTTCCTGCTTGAGACTCGTCATTAGACCTCCAGAGTGTAGAAAATTTTAGAACTGTTCTAGTCTGAAGACTAAAACGAAAACAGGAATATATCAATATTTACTTAATTCATATTTTGTTATCAAATTCTTTAAGAAGGCAATATGCCTGATAGCCGATTCCTCTTCATTTTCCCCTCTATTAGTCTCCAGAGTGAAAGCATTTGAATACCCAATTTGTCTGAATGATTCAAAAACATGATCAAAATCAACCAGACCAGTTCCCAAGAGCACGTTCTTGCCTGCTTGATCTTTGTCTTTAATGTGAACATGGAGCAATCTTTTGTCCCAATACAAAATCTCCTCGCTTGGGTCAAAACCAAAGGAAGTTCTATTCCCAGTGTCTAAACAAATCCCCACAGAATCCGGGAGATCTCTAAGCAAGCTCTCATGCTCTTGGGTATTTAAATCCGTTTCAACGCAAAAACTAATATTCTTTCCTTTCAAATTTGCGAGAAGGCGTTTCAATTTTTCATTTGCAAGATTAGTCTTTTTAGGATTATCCTTAAGCGAAGCTCCTTCCAGAAAAGGCAAGACCACATGCGTTATGCCAAATGCATATCCATTGCTAATAATCTTGAGCAAATCATTGTAACTTTTCTCTGCTTCGGAAGCGTCCTCTATGGTTAGAGGACGCTTCATTATGTGATCAACACAGAGAGAGTGAGAGACTAGGCCAGCTGATTTTATACCCTCACGAACTTGCTCTAGTTGCTCTCCTGTCCACACAGGATTCTCTGCGTTAAAAGATGCATCTGCCAGCCACTCAATGTATGTAAAACCAATTCTTCTTGCTGTGAATAATTCTGCAAGCCATTTTCCATCAGGAAACTTTTGAATTACTCCGTCAGAGGGTGTTAATCGTCCTTGAATGATGCCAATATTCATGCTTTTTACCAAACACTTCGTCCTCCATCAATTATTAGATTGTTTCCAGTCATATATTTTGATGCGTCTGAAAGTAGAAAGATTACAGCTCCCTTGTACTCATCCGGCTCGGCCATTCGGGCCATAGGAATTAAATTTGTTAATTTCTTCATGAAATCCGGATCAATATTAGGATTATAGACTCCCCCGGGAGATAGGGCGTTTGATCTAATCCCCTCCTCTGCCCAGTAAGTTGCAAGATATTTCGTAAGGCCGATCAATGCGTGTTTGGTTACTGAATAGGTCACCGGTTTAAGCTGTGACGCCTTTTCCTCACCTTCTTTTCGATAAATCCTTTGATCTGGAGCGATAACGGAAAGATCTGAAGCAATATTCAATATCACACCTTCACGGTTTTTTGCCATCTCTCTGCCGGCTATTTTGCTCATGATGAATGCTCCGGTAATTCCCACAGCAAGATCGTTCTCCCATGTTTCTCTAGAGAAAGTCTCCAAACGAGAGCCGGTTGTTTTCTGATTTGTCTCCCTCATCTTTGGGTTATTGGCGGCGTTGTTGATTAGACCGTAAATGGGTCCAAGCTCTTTCATCACACTCTCCACGGCATCAGTTACCTGTTTCTCATCTGTAATATCAACCACATATGCTTTTACATCTTTCTCATATTTTGAGTGAAGTCCGTTTATCTTTTCAAGCACGGTGGGATCTATATCAAAGAGCGCAACTCTGCCGTTGGCTTCAAGAATCGCTTCCACATGTTTCATTCCTAAATATCCTGCGCCCCCAGTAACGATATAGATTCTCTTTCTGAGGTCAAATACATCTGTGTGCATTGTCATCATAATTCTTAGAATGATACACTCTGACCTCCGTCAACTTCAAGTGAGGCGCCTGTAATAAATGAGGATTTCGGTGATGCTAGAGCGAGAACCGCTTGCGCAACATCTTCTGGAGAGCCGAAACGTCTCTGCGGAACCACTGACTCAATATAATTTTTAGTCCCCGCGGGATCTTCGTCCTGAATTTCTTCCCATCTCCCACCCTCAAAATATATATTGCCTGGATGTATGATGTTTACACGAATCTTTCTTGAAGCCAGTTCCGCTGACATGGCTCTGACATAAGCATGAAGCGCCGCTTTTGCCACGGTGTATCCCACTGGAGCGTTTAGCCTCTCAATTCCAGCAATTGATCCCATCACTACAACATTTGAATCTAAGCCTTTTTCAAGAAAAGGAGCCGCGGTGTTTAAAAGTAGCGCCGTAGAGTAAAAATTTTGATCCATGACTTGACTCCATTCCTCTTGAGTTAATAGTCCGGTTTTTTTAAATTTCCCACTTCCGATAGCCGACACAAGCACGTCTATTCCATCCAAGAAATTATTAGCGGCATCAAGTAATTTAGAAAAGTCTTCTGCAATCAGAAGATTGGAAGATGTTCCCGATATGTTTCCTTTATATTTCACATCAAGCTCAGATATGAGCTTTTCAAGCTTTTGAAGATTGCGACCTTGCACAAAAACTCGTGCTCCACCCACGAGAAAAGCTTCTGCAATGGCCTTCCCAATACCTCCGGTACCTCCGGCAACAAGAACCTTTTTTCCAGTAAATTCATTAGTCATGCTAAGTTAAAACACTATAACATAAGAAAACAGAGGCCTAAAGGAAGCCTCTGTTTGCACTCGGTTATTGTGTCGGCAAGGTCGTTGGGTCGATTTTGCGAACATGAAGAACAAAGTTCGCAAAATCACGAATCGCACCTGCTCCTGCTATGCGCCGACTAATAAAGTGCGCCATGTCCTGAATGACATATTCCGCAGAAGCTGGAGCTACTCGTAGACCGGCCTGTCTAAGCATTGGAACATCCACGAGATCATCTCCCATCACTGCGCAGTTTGCCCACCACAGACTGTTCGCTGAAAGCCACTCTTCGGCAGACGTTACCTTGTTTACTCCACCTCGACCGGTATAAAGATCAACGCGGCTCCATCCATTGGGATTGTTTTCGTTAATCGTAGAAGGGAGACTATTCCATCTCTCAACCATTGAAGCGAGCGCCGCCGCGGAAATCCCCTCCTCATTCGTGATGAAGCAGACGCGAATGCCAATGGCCCTGAGGAGTGAAATCCCCTGCCCATCATAGTGACTGCGCCACTTTGGTTTTACATCCAGACCCTCCAGGACTTGATTGTTTGTAATAACCCCATCTCCATCAAAAATGACCGCATCGATTCGCATTGCGCCGTCTAGAGCTTCATTGCACACTGTTCCAAATCTGGTAAGCACGTGAGCCTCCGTTTTCTGTATTTGCCATATAGAACTGCTTGGCACATCATAGTTAATATATTGTCAATGTCAAATATCTATGTTATTGTGCCGCAAGAAAATGTTCTTTCACATCACTACAAGAATGGAGTTGCAAAATGCCAAAAGTCCTGGAAGTCATACCTCACTCACATCGTGCACATCCAAGCGATAGAGTTGCGCAGTTACAATCTGACGCTCTCAAGGGATGTCGCGTACTTTTCATCAACATGCCTCTTCGGGAAACCGCAAAGCCAAATACCCCTCCGCAAGGACCGGGTCTCATGGCAGCGCGTCTGCGTCAGTACGGAGCAGAGCCTTCCATCGTGGATCTCAATGCCTACCGAGTCAAAGACCGAAGTGCAGATCTTCAGCGCCTTCCTAACGGAAGGCACCTCTCGTACGAAGAAGCTCTGGAGCTCCTGAGTCTCCATATCGGAAAACATGGAGAGCCGGACGTGATTGGACTGTCTGGAAAAATCACTACCCTCCGCTGGCAAGAAGCGATTGCCAAAATCTGTCGAAAGATGATGCCTGATGCATTCATCGTATCAGGCGGAGGGCTTGCGACAGAAGTCAAACTTCCTTTCCTTAACTGGATTCCGGAACTTGACGCAATCGCCCATTCGGAGGGAGACGACATCATTCTCCTTATCGCAAATGATGTGCTCAAAGCCAAGCAAAGCGCCGGATTGAACTGGCGCTCTGCGATGACAGAGAGCGCGTACTATGCGGGAGAGATCGGTGGTAAACCGAAATTCATGTACGAAGGTGACCGACCGGAGAATCTGGACATTCTGCCCTTTGCCGCTTGGGATCTCCTCCATGAGGATGTCCTCGGCAACAAGGTCCTTGAATGGTACATAGAGACTCCTGTCTGGGGCCTGGCTGCAAATAACAGCTCGGCCGCGCCTTTTTCCATGAAGCGGAGCCTCACCACCGTCTCTTCAAGAGGCTGTCCTTTCGCCTGTAACTTCTGCTATCGCGGAGCTCAGGGTGAGAGAAACTATGGCATCCGCTCTGCTGAAAATCTACGGAAGGAAGCCGAATGGTTGATCAAGGAGTATGGAGTTGACTTCATCGGTTTTCCAGACGACAACTTTGCCGTGAGCGCTAAGCGCATGGCAGAGCTCCCTCAAGCGTTTGAGGGACTTGATTTTCGTTGGGGCACTCACACTCGCCTTGACGAAGCAGACGAGCGCTTCGAGCCAATGGCTCTGGCTGGTTGCAAGTACATCGGTTTTGGGGCAGAAAGCGCCAGCGCCTTTGTCCTGGAAAAGATGAACAAAGGCGGACACATCCTGCGGCCTAAGGGATCCAAGGAAAACAAGCTCGTCAGGATAAACGGCTTCGACTTTCCCGAAACAATGGTCAAGGGAATTAGGAAGACTCGCGAAGTCGGCATGCATGCCAACTGCACATGGATGATGGGGTATCCCGGCGAGAGGCTGGAGGACTTGAAGACGAGTGTTGCCTTCATCCTCTGGCAAGTAGAGGAAGTGACTCAAGGTATTGTACCGGGAACGCCAGAGTATGCAGCCGCAGTCGCTTCAATCAACCAGCGGATGTTTACCGCAACGGCTTATCCTGGCACTGCAATGTTCAAGCATCCAAAGGTTCAGGCTATTCTTCACGAGCACTTTGGTCTGAACTTTGATATGTTTGGCCAACCGGTAGCAGACGAGGCTTTGAGAAAGTACATTCTCGAGCTTGATGATGCCACCAAGGTGCTCCATGGTGTAAACGGTTCTCCGATCTACTACGGAGCAATGCCGATGGATGAGTTTCTTGAGGCGCGCGATTACGTTGACAGTGGCCAGATCGCGAAAATCCTCAACATGTAGTGTTTGTAAGATAAGGGCAGACGAGAAATCGTCTGCCCTTTTTTTAAATCGCATTTGTAAAAAAAGTGGAAAAATGTAATATCATCCTAATGAATTCCAAAGAAAATCCTATAGAAAAGTCTATAAATGAAAACTTAGAGACGATTAATCATCTAAAAGATATAAGTTCTGAGATATTAAAAGTTTCAGAAGTCTTAAAAAAGCTGATAAAGAATGACGGACACTTGTTTGTCTGCGGAAATGGCGGATCAGCTGCGGATAGTCAGCATATTGTCGGCGAGTTTCGTGGCCACTTTGAAAAAGAACGCAAACCTCTTCGAGCATCTGCGTTGTCTGTTGATACTTCAACAATTACAGCCATTGGAAACGATTACGGCTTTGAACATATATTTTCTAGACAGGTTGAAGCTCTGGCGAAACCAAATGATGTGCTGATAGCAATCAGCACAAGTGGAAACTCAAGAAACATTTTAGAAGCCACCAAAGTTGCGAAGAAGATTGGGTTGATAACGATTGGTCTTACTGGGAAAACTGGAGGACAACTAGCAAAAACTGCAGATCACGTGCTGAAGGTTCCAAGTAACCGTACTCCTCGTATCCAAGAAGGTCACGAGTTAATTCTTCATATTCTGATTGAAATGATAGATGACGAGATTGACCAGTGATTTACCTGCACTTCTTTTTTCACTCAAAAATATGCTAAAGTCTCCATATGAAAATAGTAGGCATAATTCCTGCCAGAGGAGGTTCCAAGAGCATACCCCTCAAAAACTTGAGAGGTTTTTGTGGAAAACCTCTGATTGCGTGGTCAATTATCTCTGCGAAGAATTCTGGATTAGATAGAGTTATTGTTACAACTGACAACGAAAAAATCGCAGAAGTTGCAAGACAATATGGAGCGGAGGTGCCATTTCTGCGTCCCTCTGAACTCGCAGGTGACACAGTCGGCGTGGAGCCAGTATTGAAACATGCTTATGAGTGGCTTCGTGATAATGAAAACTATCATGCAGATGCGCTGATGCTTCTTCAGTCTACTTCCCCTCTTCGTCAGACATTTCACATTGACGATATGATAAAGATTTTCAAGGAGTCAAACGCTGATTCAGTGGTGGCGGTGAATGAAACCCCTGCAAACCATACTCCCTATTGGACCCTTACAAAAGATGCCAAAGGGAAGGTCAGCCTTTGGGGAGGGAAATCTCTCAAAGATATGCTGGTAAGAAGACAAGATTTTCCACAAAAGTGTTACGCGAGAAATGATCTCGGTTATATTTTAAAACCTTCGAACCTTTACGAAGCAAAACCGAACTTATACGGTGACAAAGTGGAGCTGTACATTGCAGAAAATGCCCACAAGTATGAGGCTGATATAAATACTCCTAGTGAATGGGAGGAAACTGAACTTAAATTCAAACGCTTAATATCACCATGAGTCCATATCTGGCAATTTTTGATTGGCTTTCAGTATTGGCTCTCATATTTATGAGCATAGGCATTTTCAAGCAGTGGATGCACATTCAAAAGACTGGCTCAGCGGACGATATAGTTACTCAAGAAGTGTTGACGAGATTCATAATCACGTGGATTTTATTTGTGAAAATAGTATTAGTCGGCGACATATATCTCATTATTGGTCAGGTCGTCTTAGGTATAGCAATTACCATGTACTTTATTACATTACTTCACGTTAAAAGCCGTCTTCCAAAATAAAGAAATGGCTTGCATGCTGTGTCAGCATGCAAGCCATCAAACTACTTCCGGAGAAAATCTTGTACTGCCAGAGCAGCCTGGACCGGATCATAAGAAACCGGCATCTTCCTTACATCAGGATCAAGGATACTTTCTGACAAGAGATTTTCAGGGACCACAACTTCCTTGGCTAGGCCCAGAGAGACTTGGGGCACTTCATCTAGCCCACCCTCCGACCTGAGAACCTCCAACACTTCTGGAGTCGTGAGAGAAACAACAGGTTTCCCTAAAGCTGCGGCTGTTGTCATGAGAGTGCTCACCCCAGCCACGACCAGATCAGCGCCGACAACCGCGTCTCGTGAGCTAATGCCAAGCTCATGTGTGTATCGGACCCTGTTTCCAAGAGAGCTCAAGGCTTCCGACCAGACGTCGCCATACTCCTTCCCCTCTGGATTAAGTACCTTTCTCCACTTAGGATGAAAAGATACTACCAAGCACCACGACTTGGGTGTGAGCTTGAGGCACTCCAAGAGAAGTTGGAGTTCCTTGAGGGTACTCTCTTTCCCCCCTCCGACGAATGTGATGACCTTAACGTAACTGTTCTTCAGAGAGGTCAGGGCAGGAACCTGAAGCTCCTTCAATTCAGAGAGCTCCTCTTCAGAGGGAACACCAGGATTACCTACCACTGACACACTGACATCTGGAAAAGCCTCTTTGGCTTTCCTCACTCCGAGTTCATCAAGAGTAAGTATAAGATCTGGGCGAGCATCAAGCCGACGGAAACCTCCCCACAAATCATCTACAGCGACAAGCGGAATACTGAGAGCGTTTGCAGCCTTTGCTATCTGCTTCTCGAGATGGCAGGGGGCACTCTCACCGACCACAACCGCACTTGGTCGAATCGCTTCGAGCGCGGCTTCAACAACCGCACTTGGTCGAATCGCTTCGAGCGCGGCTTCAAC
>MHVX01000025.1:13801-13984 GCA_001823875.1 Candidatus Zambryskibacteria bacterium RIFCSPHIGHO2_12_FULL_43_12b | reverse complement strand
TTGAGTTTTAGCCTTGCGGCCGTACTTCCCAGGCGGTTCTCTTATAGCGTTAGCGTCGCCTCTCAGAGGGTCGATACTCCGAAAAGCAAGAGAACATCGTTTAGGGCGTGGACTACTGGGGTATCTAATCCCATTCGCTACCCACGCTTTCGTACCTCAGCGTCAGAACTGTACCAGTATATT
>MHVX01000025.1:13549-13651 GCA_001823875.1 Candidatus Zambryskibacteria bacterium RIFCSPHIGHO2_12_FULL_43_12b | reverse complement strand
TACGTACACTTTACGCCCAATAATTCCGGATAACGCTCGGGGCTCTCGTATTACCGCTCCTGCTGGCACGAGATTAGGAGCCCCTTATTCATGAGGTACCGT
>MHVX01000025.1:6709-13500 GCA_001823875.1 Candidatus Zambryskibacteria bacterium RIFCSPHIGHO2_12_FULL_43_12b | reverse complement strand
TCAATCACGCGGCGTCGCTCCGTCAGACTTTCGTCCATTGCGGAAGATTCTCGACTGCAGCCACCCGTAGGTGTATGGTCCGTGTCTCAGTACCATCGGTGGGGGTCAGCCTCTCAGCTCCCCTAGCCGTCATCGCCTTGGTAGGCCATTACCCTACCAACAAGCTGATAGCCCGTAGGCCGCTCCGAAAGCAATAAATTTTTGATGTTTCCATCACATCGGGGGTTACCCCGCCTTTCGGCGAGCTATCCTCGACTTTCGGGTGCGTTCCTGCGTATTACTACCTCGTCTGCCACTCCCCTTGCGGGGCGTTCGACTTGCATGCCTTATCCACGCCGCCAGCGTTCATCCTGAGCTAGGATCAAACTCTCATAAAAAATGAATGTTTGAAACATTAATTTTGGAACGAGACAAAACAAAGAATATTATCTTTTGTTTTTCCTCGCGAGAGTTTTTTCTTTCGCTCTTAATCACTATTTTAGAATTCTTGAGACTTGCGTCCCCGTGAGATGACGACTCTTGCGAGTCTATTTCATGGGGGTTCTCAATTTTTTTCATTCAATTGTCAAAGTGCTTTGAAAACGGCCCCCAGGCACATTACCTAAGAGCAGAGTGCCATTATATAGATATCCCATTGGGAGTCAACCCCATCAAATAGGCTGCTGATTGGGTTATTTTGTTATGTCTAGCACGGAAGAAATTTTTGTCCTCCAGTTGAAATTACTCTTGTAACAATAGCGCTGTCATATCCGCCAACCTCACCTGTAAGTTTTTGGTAATTTTTTATCTCAATTACTGCGGAGCCCTCTACCGTACACTTCGTAGATCCATCAGAGAACCCCTTTTCAATGTTAAAAAGTGCATACGCTTCATCCTTGTTTGAGAAACAAAATAGAGAGAGTTTCGAGTCTGAAGCTGGAGTGAAGCATATTTTCCCCGCTAGTTTTGAATTGCTATCTTCGCTATAGCTGTATGCTCCTGACACTGTAATCTTCTCCTCGATTAGAGGCTCTGTCTCAGAAGGATTATTCTTTGGAAGCGGCTCTAAAACACTGGGACTCTCTGCGCCGGTATCTTCTACACCCTGAGAATTACTGCCTATATACTCAAATGTAGTACCGTTTTCACCATTATTTTGAGAATAGAAATATAGCCCTCCACTGATGAGGAGAATGACCAAAACGGCAATCCAAATAATGGAATTTCTCATATCACCATTATACCCTAAAGCGCTATTTCTTCTGAAGTTTCTCTAGCGTAACTAGGAGAGGTGTGGCGAGAAATATAGATGAATAGGTTCCCACAATAACCCCAATAAGCAATATGAAGGCGAAGCTTTTTGTCGCGTCACTTCCAAGCAAGTAGAGTGCCGCGAGGGTTATGAAAATAGTAAGAGAGGTGTTTATTGACCTACCGTAAGTTTCCTTGAGACTCTTCCCTACTGTAACTTCAAAGTCTTCTCTGTCTCCGTGTTCCGCATTTGTACGCAAATGTTCTCTCACTCGATCAAAAACTACGATGGTGTCGTGAACCGAATATCCAAGAATTGCCAGAAGCGCCGTTACAAAAAGGAGGTCAATCTCCCAACCAAAATAATACCCCGCTACAATATACACACCTGTCGGTATTACGACATCGTGAGCAAGAGCGATAATAGTTGCCAACCCGTATTTCCAAGAAGCAACAGGACGAGACACCTTGCGAAAAGCAAAGGTAACAAAAAGTACGATCATAAATACCACTACTCCTATAGCGGTGTATGATTTCTTTTTCAGACTCTCTCCTACAACTGGACCAACCGAATTAAATCTCTCTTCAGTTAGCTTTAGCTTTCCCCCATCTGAAAGCGCAGAGATCACTGTGGACTTTTCTGTAGGAGAAATCTCACGAGCTCTAAGCACATAACTCAAGTCTCCCGAAGGTCGCAGAGAGAAATTGCCAAGATTAAGCGCCTCAAGTCTTGTCTGAGTGAGCACTTGGTCGGGTCGCTCACCCTCATACTTCACCTCAAGAATTGAACCCCCTAGAAAATCTGTACTTAAATGATAACCAACTAAGAATGGCGCAAAGATTGAGCCAGCCAAAAGTAGCGCAGAGAGAATGAAGAATATTTTTCTATATCTGACAATAAACATATTAATTTTTCTTTTGTGGCCAATTCTTATTAAAGTTTTTCTTTGCATCTGATGACACATGGATAGTCGCCATTTCACTTGCAACAATAGCAGCGTTCAAGAGCGCATTTCTCCCATACCCTGAACCAAAGAGGAATCGAACCAGTTTGCTGTCTTTGCTAAAACTTACTGCATAGAGATATGTTCTTGAAGCAGTAATTGCTGTGAACATTGAAACCAGAACCCCAAGACCAAGCGTCAGAGCAAATCCTTTCACGGCAGAAGTACCGAGCCAGAAGAGAACAATTGCAGTAATGATGGAAGAGATGTTGGAGTCTCGTATAGAAAGCCACGCTCTATGGAATCCTTCTTTTATCGCATCCTCTAAAATCTTTCCTCTTCGAAGCTCCTCTTTCATTCTCTCAAAGATGAGAATATTAGCGTCCACCGCCATACCGATAGAAAGAATGAACCCGGCTAGTCCTGCCGCAGTCAACGTAACTGGAATAAGCCTGAATAATGCGAGAGATATGAATACATAAAGTATCAGTGCCACGACAGCAATAAATCCTGGAAACCTATACCAAAGAATCATAAAGAGAGAAAGTATCGCAAAACCCCAGACACCAGCCCTGACACCTGTCTGAAGTGCAGCCTCGCCCAATGACGCTCCGACAGTCTCGGTGCTGACGAGTTCAATAGGCACGGGCAGGGCGCCAAAATTGAGCTGCTTGACCACTTCTTTTGCGGTTGCAACATCGTAACCAGTTATTATTGCCTTGCCGTTATCTATTTCACTCTGAATAGTCGGAGCTTGCTTAAGTTCTCCATCAAGAAAGATTGCCAAGGTTTTACCAATATTTTCTCCAGTTACCTTTGCAAACAAGTCTCTGCCTTCATCATTAAATTCCAGAGCCACAATCGGCTGGGAGGTGTTTGGGTCAAATTGTAAACTTGCGCGCTTCAAGAGCCTCCCGTTTAGCCCTGTCGGAGCGAAGACATCATCTAATGAGACATTTTGCATCTGCTCCTCCGTTAGACCTCTCACTCCGTCTTTTTCCAAGCGAAACTCTAATTGGGGAGTTAATCCGATCATAGCAATGGCTTTTTCAATATCAGTTACACCCGAAAGTTCCACAATAAGTCTGTGATCTGCATTACCTGATACGAGTCCCGCTTTCTCTATCTGAATAAGCGGCTCCGATACGCCAAATATATTTACTCTTCGCTCAATTACATCACGGAGCGTTTCCATAGCATCATCTACATCAGAGCCAGCAATCTGTGCTGTATCTGCGCGATAGATTAGCTCTGTACCACCCACAAGGTCTAATCCAAATTTAAATGGAAAGCGAGCTCCTTCCCTCTGGCCAATATATAGGAAATAACCGAGTAAAACCGTAGCCAATATGAGAATAACTGCCCCTATTCGATACTTTAACATTAGGACATGCTACAGAATAAACAGCCAAGAATCAAGAAATACGTTTATTCTCTAATTCACGTGAATTAGAGAATGAGTCTCCTTAATTCTTATCCGCCAGCTAGCGGACCAGATTCCTAATCCCAGTCTAAATTCCTTCCCTAGATAAAAGCACTTTCAGCGTGCGAAGCGCCACTTTCAAATCTAAGGTGATGCTCCTGTTCTTAATGTAGTAGAGATCATAAGATAGCTTGTTCTTCGTCTCCATTGTGTCGGCGGAATGATGTGGATGCTCTCTGTGGTAAATTTGCGCCCAGCCGGAAAGTCCCGGCTTTATCAAATGACGGATGTTGTAATAAGGAATCTCTTTTTCGTAGAGTTTCACAAGAGCTGGAATTTCTGGCCTTGGACCAATCATAGAAAGATCACCTCGAAACACATTCCAAAGTTGTGGCAATTCATCAATTCTAGTTCTCCTAATAAACTGCCCCACCTTTGTCGGCTTTGGATCCTTGGCAATTCCTCCTTCATCACTATGTTCTGCCAGACTCCTAAACTTTACAACCTTCACGATTTTATTATTTTGCCCCATTCTTTCTTGAACAAAAAAGAGAGCTCCCCTGTCTTCAATTTTTATAGCAATCCATACAAATGGATAGAAAACTAGAGAAATAACACCCAGAATAAATGAGAGAACAATATCCATAAGCCTTTTGCCGATATCGTAGCTTTTTTGCACAGAAGTAGAGATATTTTCCAAAAACCAACTGTATTTTACGAGTGAAAGCGGAATCCTATCAAAAATGTCTTCATACACTTTGTGCATATCAATAAATTTCACTTTTGAAAAAATGAGATTGTATAGCTTTGGCAAGAGAGGTTCCACCTTTTCGTTTTTAAAATCAGCCACAATGACATGCACGCCCTCTGAATAAATCCGTGGCAGGACTTCCCCGTCAAAATCAATATCGTTCATTGAATCCAGATCTACTGAAGACACGAACTGCAGATTATATCTGCTGTTATTGTTCACTTCCGCCTTTAATTCCTCCATTTCAGATCCTGAACCGATAAGTAGAGCCTTTTCTCTTTTTTTAGTTTCAAAGAAAGGAAAGATATAGAGTCTCCAATACTGTATGAGAGCAAACGAGACAAAAAGATGTATGAAAAGCGTGGTCTTAGGAGTAATGCCAAAATAAGGAATGATGTAGAAGAAAAGAGCGGCAATGGCTGAATTCAAAATCTGCGCATTAAGAATCATAGCTCCCAACCTGCTTTTAAGAATTAGCGTATGTTTTTCATAGAGTCCTGCAATGAAAAAGATTGCAATCCAAACAATAAAGAGGATTGCGAAAGGAACTATGTGTGATGCCCAAAGTTCACTGCTTGGCAAAGCGAAATATCGGACAAGGAGTGTCACCCATAAGGCAACACAGAATGAGACTATATCGCCAAGCAAGAGAATGATTGGCTCCCGTTTGGAAGAAAGAATCATAAAGTGCCTAATATACTACTCAAATTTCAGACTTTAGCAATACGATAAAAAACTGTTTCCTCTCGTTTATCTCTAAGCCTCGCTCTGATAGAATGTTTCAAGTGAAAGCAATGCTAAACACCATAGATATAGCGATTATTCGCGGGTTGAAGGCAGTCTCTTCTCCACTTGCTCGTTTCGCGATCTTCGCAATCTTTTTCTGGTTCGGAGCTCTAAAACTCATTGGCGCAAGCCCTGCAAACCCGCTTGTTGCTGATTTGTTGGAGAAAACACTTCCATTTATTACGTTTGAGCAATTTATAATCTTTTTCGGCATATATGAAATGATTGTCGGTATCACCTTTCTTATCCCTCGCTTAGAGCGTCTAGCAATAGCTCTTTTGATACCGCATATGATTATCACATTCTTACCCCTCTTTCTCCTACCCACCATCACTTGGCAAGGCCCATTCGTTCCGACTCTAGAAGGGCAATACATAATAAAAAATTTGGTTATAATCGCTTTGGCTTTCTCCGTCGCCTCTCATCTGCACCCAGAGGAAGAAAATCCTAAATGAAAAGAAAGATTCTCTACATGATTACTAAAGGCAACTTTGGGGGCGCCCAGCGTTATGTCTTTGACCTAGCGACCAATTTACCAAAAGACCAGTTTGAAGTCGTGGTCGCTCACGGAGATGGAGAAACTCTCGGAAGCAAACTCCAAGAAGCAGGTATCAGAGTAATCAAGCTCAAATCATCACAGAGAAACATAAACCCTATAAAAGACGTCTTGGCCTTTTTTGAAATTCTCAAAGTTATCCGTACGGAAAAACCGAATATAGTACACCTCAATAGCTCTAAAGTCGGTCTCCTCGGCTCCCTCGCTGTTCGCGTCCTGAATCTGTATTGGAAGGTAGCGGATAAAAGCTATAAGCTAAAAGCTATCTTCACTGGCCACGGCTGGGCTTTTACCGAAGAACGGAACCTTCTATCTAAAGCATTTTTGGCAATGCTCCACTGGAAGACACTTCTCATGGCGCATACCACTATCGCAGTGTCTCAAAGAACAGCTGATCAGATTTCACACTTTCCATTTATAAAGAAAAAAATCAGAACAATTTATAATGGCTTAGAGGGATTTCCGCTTATTTCTCGTGAAGAAGCACGTAAAATTCTTTCACCAAATCTGACTGCACAAACTTGGATTGGCACTATTTCAGAACTCCACAAAAACAAGGGATTAGATTTTCTTGTGCAAGCATTTGCTCCACTAACAGCCAGATATGCAAACGTTGCATTAGTCATCGTCGGAGCAGGAGAGGAAGAAGAAAAGCTAAAACAGTTAGTATGCGACTTGAATATTGAGAATAAAGTTGTATTCGTCGGTTTCATGCCGGAGGCGCGTAAATATCTGCAAGCTTTTGATATTTTCACCCTAACCTCAAGGACTGAAAATTTACCTTATGTTTTACTTGAAGCCGGATTTGCCGAGCGCGCTGTCGTCTCTAGCTGGATTGGCGGAATCCCAGAGATCATTACCAATACTGAATCAGGAATCCTCACCAAAGTAGGAAATACGGAGGAAATATCTAAGACTCTTGATGATTTGATTGAAAGTGTTGGGTTGAGAATCCAATACGGAAAAAACCTGAAAGAAACTGTGACAAATAAATTTACTCTCTCAAAAATGCTTGCCGAGACAACAGCTTTGTATAGATAATCATTCATTTAAAAGTTACGTCTTAGAAAAGGGCCCTGTTGAGCCATTTTAAGCCATACT
>MHVX01000025.1:0-6699 GCA_001823875.1 Candidatus Zambryskibacteria bacterium RIFCSPHIGHO2_12_FULL_43_12b | reverse complement strand
TTCTAGATTCCAGCTATCTCGCTTCCTCCCTCTTCCCTATGCGCGCTTCTCGCATACCTCCTCATTCCCATTAAAATACCAAGTCCTAAAAACTCTGTTAGTAAGTGACTTCCGCCATAGCTCATAAATGGAAGCGTTGTCCCGGTTACGGGCAGGAGCCCGATATTCATACCAACGTGGATTGTAAAATGAATCATAAAAAGAATCGCCAGACCCAAACCAAAAAATGACTCAAAATTTCCGGCTCCAAGCATTGCATTCTTTATCACCCGCCAGATCACAACACCAAAGAGCAACAGCAAAAGTATTATCCCCACAAAGCCCCATTCCTCCGCAAAAGCGGCAAATATGAAATCTGTCTCATATTCAGGAAGAAACTGCAGTTTACTCTGCGTTCCATATCCAATCCCTTTTCCTAAGATCTGCCCTGAACCCACAGCAATAGTGGACTGATACGCGTTATACCCTGCCCCTCGTATATCAGCGAGCGGGTGAATGAAAGTAATAATTCTCTGCTTCTGATAAGGCTGAAATACAAACAGCCAAAGAAGCGCCACAGTAACAATGCCCAGAAGTGCCACAGCAAGCAAATGCTTTTTGGAGATGCCAGAGACAAAGACCATTCCAAACCAAATAGCAAATAATATTATTGCTGACCCAAAGTCAGGCTGAACTATGACAAGCCCTGCCAGCACAAGCGTATACAGACCTGAAATCAGAAGATGGCGAATGTGTGCAATCTCCACGTGCCTACGTGTGAAGTATTTTGCAAGTAGCAGTATCAGCACCAGCTTCACGGGATCTGAAGGCTGAAAAGAAAAGCCTCCTAAATCAAACCAACTCTGAGCGCCCTTCACTACGCTACCCAGCCCAAAAAGCAGAAGAAGCAGTCCGCATGCAAAAACAAAAAGTGAAACAACCACACCAGTTCTGCGCAAAAACCTCCAGTCCACGAGGCTAGCTCCAAAAAACACTAGTATTGCTATCCCAAGCCATATAGTTTGTCTTTCAAAAAAATACCTATCCCCAACAAATGAGTTCATGGTCACAAGACCAGCTAGAGAGATTAGAAGCACGGAACAAAACAAAAGCCAATCAATGTGAAAGATTGATAGCCCCTTCTTTTCTAAGCCACTGTAAATATTTCTTATTGAATCTTTCACGACTATTGAACAACGTACGACGGAGGATAGATTTTATGCAAGACTTCAATTACTGCGGGTTTTTTCTTGCAGATCTTTGTCGCAATCTGCTTATATATACTTGCTAAATCTTTTGTCGTGGGAGCAAAATATGCTTCATCAGAACTTGACGCAAGACTTTTTAAGAAATTGACATTAACTTCTTTGCCCAAACCAATACTAAACAGTCCAATTCCTTCAAGCTTGGTCTGATTGGCGATTTGAAGCGCGTAATTTTCTGGATATCTCTCGTCACGCGAATTCAGAGGCCTTGTCGCCACACCGTCAGTGAGCATAACCACCACTTTGCCAGCATCTACCCTATGTCTCGCAGATAAGAGTTCTTCCCATGCTACCAAAAGCCCGTCAGCAATATTCGTATTCTGCACTTCTCCCCCAAGAATTGAGACGGCGTCAATGGCTTTCCTAACTGCGCCAAAATCAGATGCCAGCTCGAAATCTATTGGACGAGTCGCATCGTTGGCAAAAGTCGCTAAAGCCACGCGGTCCTCCTCACCAAGCTGATTTACAAAAGAGATTGCCGCTTGCTTCACGTCGGTCAATGGTTGAGGAGGAGTCGCTCCCAAATCATCCATACTTCCCGAACGATCAATCACAAGAACCACATCCACGGGAGCTTCGCAGACTTCCCCTTTTGTCTGAAAAGGCCTCGGCCAGGTGAAAACAATCTGCTTTGTTTCCCCTTTTTCCAAATTATCAATAAAAGTGCGAGATACTCCTATAGCATTACCGCTCCCATCGTACACAATCGCGACAAGTTCAAGATTAGACACCCTGCTCCTGCTGTCATTCTTCACTGTTGCATCTACCCGAGGAGAAGAATCTTCTCCAGAAAGCGCCTTATTTATAACAGAGATATCAGGCAGAGGAGTCACTTCCCTTTCCCAGACAAGCAGTCCATTGAAATCAAAAGTTGCTCTAGTGGGGACTCGTTCGCCTGTCTGTATGTCTCCTTCAAATATTGCGAATGTTTCACCTTTTGGTATGAAAGTAGTGCCCGAGCGCTCATACACAAGCGTGTTCTCTTTGTCATAGAGTTTGAATGTGTATGGAGCAATTGTCACTGTCCCATTTACATTTGGGTTCTCTAGATAAGCAATCACACTATAGTTGCCAGGTGTCACTTCAAACACTCTAGGATCCCAGCGTGAGACGGGTTTGGCAATCTGTGTTGTGCAAAGAAGTCTGCAAGAACCGCCGCAATCTATCCCCTGCTCTCCTCCATTTTTTAAATTATCAAAACAAGTTGGGGCTTCATAAATAAACATGTAAAAGGGAACAACGACAAAAAGGATAATTACTGCAACAATTATCCCGAAATACTGTAATTTTCTTTTAGTGGCCCAAGCTATCACTCCTATAATCTTAACAAGATTTGAAGAAACCCGCACACCAAGCTTGGTGTGCGGGTAAACAAAAAGCCCTGCAGTAGATCCGAGGACCACTACAGGGCAGAGTCCGACAAACATCGCATCTCACAGGCTTCATTCGAGCGAAACCTAGAACAAGAGCTTCACGACTTCATCCACGGGAGAGAGGACCAGACGACTGCCGTCCGTAAGACGGCGTGAGTAGACTCCATCAGTGATGGAATTTTTCTCATCTGTCGTAAGGAACACCACGGGTTCATCCTCTGGAAGCAAAATGAGGAGAGGAAAAATGAATTTATCTCCTGGCTTCAGATCTCTTGCTCTCATTTTAGCCTTGGCCTTTGGCCGGAATGGGTTATCTTGAGCTGATGGAAAGAGCCGTAATGACGCCGAGCAAGAACCAAACGATGCGGACTTTGTGTTTGGTCCACATCCACTTGATAGGTCTCTTGCTAAGAGCAATGTACCTTCCACCGAGACTTGCGATGATTGCGGTCCCATACCCAGCGAGCCAGAGTGCTCCGATGAGCACCATAAGCCCAGTCAAACTTTCCATTGTCCCTCTGGCCTTTGGCCGGAATGAGTTCAGTTCTATACATATTATAGCACATTGAATGTGGAGAAGTCAAGCACACAAAAAGCCCTTCTGCCAGCTAGCAGAAGAACTTTTTGAATTTAGTTCAAGCACTATGTTCTGGCGACTAGCTACTCTCCCCCATAGGAGTACCATCGCCTCAACAGAGCTTAACTGCCGTGTTCGGAATGAGAACGGGTGTGGCCTCTGCGACAAATCACCAGAACATAAAGCTTGAAAATCTATCTGCGTTTCTCTGCGTACATTCCGCATTGATCCGCACACTAATCAAAATCTGCGAACTGGGCCCGACATAAGTCAGGCGCTTCTATAAAGAACAAATGGTGCTACTTGCTGCTGGGTAGCTTGGAGACAGAGACTGACTTGGGGAATCCGGGCCCCAAATTAGCATATCCTTACACTACCCAGCAACATGCGCCTTGCTGGGTTCGAACCAACGACCTCCCCAATGTAAGCGGGGCGCTCTCCCAACTGAGCTAAAGGCGCAAAAGACCACTTCGCAGATTTCGATTCACCCGCCAAAATTTTCGTGAGAAAAGTTGGGTGGGTTAAGCAAACAACAAAACTTATGGAATGAATTCCATAAAACAGGACAAAGTGCGACCTCCACATTTCCTAATAGGATGGGCGGATTAGTACTCCTCGGCTCAACACATTACTGTGCTTACACCTAGAGCCTATCAACGTGGTCATCTCCCACGGGCCTCATAACGAATTCTCATCTTGGAGTTGGCTTCCCTCTTAGATGCTTTCAGAGGTTATCCATTCCGAACTTAGCTACAGAGCATTGCCCTTGGCAGGAACAGCTCTCAGACCAGAGGTTCGTTCACGCAGGTCCTCTCGTACTATGCGCAAATCTCCTCAAAATTCAACGCCTGCAGTAGATAGGAGACCAACCTGTCTCACGCTTCTTGTCTCACATTGCTGTGAGGAATGGACTATAGCTTGTCCCATGAGATGACGACGTCTTACGACGTCTATCTCAACGGGATGTTGACGTTTAGTCTCTACGGGCCCCCGTTGAGATAGTTCTTGCGAATCATCTCATGGGGTTCCCTCGGTATAGCCCAAGACATCAATCTTGGATTCCACCGATATTAGTCAACTGGATCATTCGCATATTACTATGCGCGACCGCCGTGTTGTTTCTATGGTTGTGTTAACAGTCAAATTTCTTCAATTCCTCAACGGATTCAGACTGCACTTCTACCAATCTCAAATTGGTACCAGTACGGTCTGAACCCAGCTCGCGTAAGATTTTAATTGGCGAACAGCCAAACCCTTGGGAGCTTCTTCACCCCCAGGATATCTTGAGCCGACATCGAGGTGCCGAACTCCGCCGTCGCTATGGACGCTTAGGCGGAACTAGCCTGTTATCCCCAGGGTAGCTTTTATCCGATAATCTTCGGCCGCGTCTAATGCGGACCGTCGGTTCACTATGTTCTGCTTTCGCATCTGTTTGACACGTACGTCTCACAGTTAAGCCAGCTTGTGCCATTACACTATCGGCACGGTTTCCATTCGCGCCTAGCTGACCTTAATAAACTCCTCCGTTACTCTTTAGGAGGATAGCGCCCCACTAAAACTGCCCGCCAGATACTGTCTCTCGTCGTTTTTGCCGACGAGGTTAGAAAATACATCCAGCAAGATGGCTATTTCACTGACGACTCCACGTCACCCGAAAGCGACGCTTCAAAGTCTCACCACTATGCTACGCATGCAAAACGTATTCTCAATATCAAGTTGCAGTAAAGCTCCTGGGGTCTTTTCGTCTAACTGCAGGTAACCGGCATCTTCACCGGTATTGTATTTTCACCGAGCGGATCCCCGAGACAGTTCTCCAGTCATTACACCATTCGTGCGCGTCGGAACTTACCCGACAAGGAATTTCGCTCAACCATTCCTCAAGTTGGACTCTCTCTTATCCCTCGCTTACGCTTTCGGGACCGTGACGTTGGTCTCTCGTTAATCACGATGGACTATTCATGCATTTCGGCATGATAGGTAGCTCTCAAATGTAATGATTATGTGTTTAATTTGTTTATCGTTTCCTATAACAGTCCCAGTCCTAGAGAATTTGTCTTGCGAAAAATTCTCTACCTTAGGACCGTTATAGTTACGGCCGACATTCACCAGGGCTTATGACGATCACCATTTTATCTTGCGACAAAACAACGTCATCATTTGACCTTCTGGCATTGGTCAGGTGTCACCCCCTATACATCCTCTTACGAGTTCGCAGGGAGCTGTGTTTTTGATAAACAGTTGCCAGAGATACTTTAGCTGCGTCCCCCAACATACAGTCCTCTTTCATTCTTCCATTTCAGAAAATAGAAAGAGGGTTTGGTTGGCAACCGGAAAAACTTTCGAATGAAACTACGTGAGGCAGTTTCATCTTTTGAAAACACAAGCATCGTAGGCAAGCGCTTGCCCAACTTTGATGCCCCATTCTCACGCGCGCACTTAAGACACACGTTCGGGTGACGAACATACCACCCTCTGCATTTTATCCGACTGCCACCCAAATATTTTAGTCCTAAAAAAGGACTGTATGTTGGGGGAAAGCCTTATTCCGAAGTTACGGCTGCTTTTTTGCCGAGTTCCTTGGGGATTTCTCACTCGTTCGCCTTACTCTACTCGAGCAGAACACCTGTGTCGGTTTGCGGTACGGATCCTGCGATACTAGAGCTTAGAGATTTTTCTTGGAAGCCTGCTTTGATAAATTTACCCTGGCGAACCAGAGCATTTTCGCTGAGCTTAGATTCCTCATTTAAGAGAGTGCCGGGATTTACCTCGGACACATCCTTACACCACGAACGCAAATCCAATAATGCGCAAATCATACTAGACTCCGTCATCCCATCGCATATCGCGGGAGTCACGGAATATTAACCGTGTGTCCATCGGGTGCGGCTTTCGCCATTCCCTTAGGCCCGACTAACCCTTGGCTGATCTACATCGCCAAGGAAACCTTGTTCTTTCGGCGTGAAGGATTCTCACCTTCATTGCGGTTACTTGTGCCAACATTCTTACTTCGCGACGCTCCAGCATGGGTCACCCCTTTGCCTTCACTGCTGACGCGAAAACTCTCCTACCGCTCCCTTCTGCCGAAGCAAAAGAGAGCCCTCAATTTCGGTATTATGCTTTAGCCCCGTGAATCTGCGGCGCAGAATCTCTTACTGAGTGAGCTGTTACGCTTTCTTTAAAGGATGGCTGCTTCTAAGCCAACCTCCTCAGTGTCTGAGAAACTCCACCACCTTAAGCGCACTTAGCATAAATTTAGGGACCTTAAATAGAGATCCGGGCTGTTTCCCTTTTGACCAACGGAGCTTAGCCCCCGCAGTCTAACTGCCGTACTTTTAACCGCGAGTATTCGGAGTTTGATAGGTCTAGCGAGCTTTCGCCCTGTCCAGACCTTCCAGTGCTCTACCCCTCGCGGGAACATACGACGCGAACCCAAAAGCTCTTTCGGAGAGAACCAGCTATTACCAAGTTCGATTAGCTTTTCACTTCTTATCACAAGTCATCGGAA
>MHVX01000024.1 GCA_001823875.1 Candidatus Zambryskibacteria bacterium RIFCSPHIGHO2_12_FULL_43_12b | reverse complement strand
TAACGCGTTAAGCGATCCGCCTGGGTAGTACGGCCGCAAGGCTAAAACTCAAAGGAATAGACGGGGACTTGCACAAGCAGAGGATTATGTGGTTTAATTCGATGGTAAACGAAAAACCTTACCAAGATTAGAAATGCATTCGAATCCCAGAGGAAACTTTGGGAGCCGCAAGGCGGATGCACAGGTGATGCATGGCCGTCGTCAGTTCGTGATTTGAGTTGTTCCCTTCAGTGGGGTAACGAACGCAACCCTCGTTGCCTGTTATATTTGTCAGGCGAGACTGCCCCTTTTCAGGGGAGGAAGGTGAGGATGACGCCAGGTCAGCATGTCCCTCTGATATCTTGGGCTACACACATAATACAATCGTCGGTACAACGGGTCGCAATGGAGTAATCCGGAGCTAATCCTTATAAAGCCGGCGTCAGTTCAGATTGGGGGCTGAAACTCGACCCCATGAAGTTGGATTTGCTAGTAATCGCGGGTCAGCTATACCGCGGTGAATACGTTCTCAAGTCTTGTACTCACCGCCCGTCAACTCAAGGGAGTTGGGAGTACCCGAAGACCTACCTCGCGTGGGTTTAAGGTAAGCTCAATGACAGGGAGTAAGTCGTAACAAGGCACGGGTAGCGGAAGCTGCTCGTGGAGTAATTCAATTGAAAAGATGTCCGCCCTATGGGCGAGACTTATCGTGTCGGTATCGTGTGCTTCAATTGAGCACAGGATGGATGATGGCCATGAATCCAAAAACTGGTCTGGAACCTAGGGAAGACTAGGTCATCCCCCACAAATATTGTGGGGGACTAGGGGAACGGGGCAAAATAAAGGATATTAACAAAAACACACCTAGGAATAGGTGTGTTTTTGTATTAAACTAAAATACGACATTAAAATAAATTCAATCTATGAATAACGCAAAAATGGTGTTTTAGGACTCATTCTTCTCGCGGTCATTGTCTATTCAGTAGGACAATTATCAAAACAAGTCAGCGTCTTTCTTTCTCCTGGAGCCAACCTTGCTCAGGTTTCGGCTGGACTCCCTTCTGGTCTCATCGCTAGTTATGACTTTACTGGCGGCACAGTAAGTGACAGCACTAGTGGTCTCAATGGCACAAACAGCGGTCCGATCTCTGCAACCGGTAAGGTGGGGGAAGCTCTATTATTTGATGGCGCGGATGATTATGTCTCGTTGGATAGCCCCACAACTTTGGACGATTTGAGTCCAATGTCCATAGCTTTCTGGGTCAATCCTACAAAGGCTGGCTATATTATTTCTAAAAGAGATGCATCGTGTAGCGGATATTGGAGGATTGCATTTTATGCAAATGGAAAGGTGGGAATTCTAAACGTTAAGGGGGCCACGACAGAAAGCGCCGTATCTATCCCTACAGGAGTTTGGACGCATGTTGCTTATACATGGGATGGCACCAATGCGGTCTCTGGTACAAAGGTCTATATCAATGGCCAAGATCAAACTGGTTTAGTTACTGCTGGCGCTAATTCTGCCGCAAGTGACGCAAGCTGTAATGTGTACTTGGGCTCTCGTGTTGGCACCTCAGATTTTTTTGGAGGTTCACTTGATGAGCTCCATATCTATGGAGCGACTCTATCATCTGGAGAAGTCTCTCAGGATATGAATAATCTTGCGACGTCTTCAACTTCTTCTGCCGGGACTACAACTACGACTCCCTCAAACCCAGCGCCCACACTTTCATTTTCAGCTTCTCCAGTTTCAATCTTGTCTGGAGGAGCGACCACTCTCTCATGGTCAGCAAGCAATGCAGATGGTTGTAGCGCAAGTGGGGGATGGTCTGGCAACTTAAGTATTTCGGGAAGCCAAAGTGTCTCGCCCGCACAATCAACCACTTACGCTCTTAGTTGCAGTGGAGCGGGAGGCTCGGTTTCTAAAAGTACCACGGTAAGTGTTTCTGCTCCGGTTACGCAAGTCACATCTTCTTCAGGTTCAATTTCGCTTCCTACACTCCCGCAGGTTTCTGTAGATACGAGTATGCCCACGCAGACTGGACAGACCATTACCGTGAATGCTGGTGGTAATTTGCAGACAGCGATAGACAATGCTCAACCCGGGGATACGATTGTACTTCAAGCTGGAGCGACTTTCACGGGTAAAATAACTCTTCCCTTAAAATCCAATCCGAATAATAAATGGATTGTTATAAAGTCGAGCCAAGAGAGCCAGCTACCTCCTCCCGGTGTCCGTGTGCAGCCGGGAAATTCCGTCAATATGCCGAAGATAGTGACGACTAATAGCGATTACGCTATTCAAGCTGCACAAAGTGCATCTTACTATCGATTTATTGGGGTTGAAGTAACAGATAATGGCGCTCCAAGCCAGTACGCTCCCACATTTCCAGACGGCACGAAGGGCTCATACAACTATGGACTTATTGAACTTGGACGAGCTGGGAGAGATACACAGCTAACGCATCTTCCTCATCATATAATCTTTGACCGATCATATATTCATGCTCAGCCGAAAACTAGCTCAAGACGAGGTGTTGTATTCAATGGTGCGCATCAAGCAGTAATAGATTCCTACGTTAGTGATTTCAAGGAGGTGGGTGCGGATTCTCAAGCGATTGCCGGGTTTAATGGTTCCGGGCCGTTTAAAATTGTCAACAACTATCTAGAGGCAGCTGGAGAAAACATAATGTTTGGTGGTTCTGACCCATCTATTTCCAATCTTGTGGCATCCGATATCGAGATTCGAGGAAATTATGTGTTTAAACCTGTATCTTGGAAGACAGGTACTTCCAATTATGTAGGCGTACAGTGGACAATTAAAAATCTGCTTGAAACAAAGAATGCTTCTCGCATGTTGGTTGAGGGAAATGTGTTTGAGAACTCATGGGCACAGGCGCAGACAGGTTGGGCGATGATTCTTAGAAATGCAAACCAGACCGGAGGTTGTACTTGGTGCATAGGCAGTCATTTTACTCTTCGCAACAACATCATTCGCAATGTGGGCGCAGGCATCAACATTGGTACTAGTCAAGGTACAGGAACCACGGCCGAACCTCATCATATGCTGATTGAGAACAATATATTAGAAAATATTGCCGTTTCTCCGTTTATTGGTGACAACAGAGGTATTCAAGTCCTGGGAAATGGAATAGCTGATATTGTAATCAGAAAAAACACCCTGTATACCACAGGAAGTCTTACTGCTGGTTTATTGATGGAAGCTACGATAAACAACTTTGAATATGCAGATAACATAAACACATGGGGACAATATGGTGTAGTAAAAAGTGGTGGAACAGGTGAGTCCATCATACCTACTGTTGTAAGCGGAGTATTAAATTATTCTGGTAACGTCTATATCAAGCCTACTTCTATATCATCGTCCTACGGATCAATTTTTGTATCAACTCTTTCTGCCGCCGAAGCCACCGGCAAAGGTGCCAATCGTGCTCAGGTAAATCAAGCTACTCAATATGCTATATCAGGTGGTGGTACATATACTCCCCCCCTACAACTACTCCGGTAACTCCAACAAACCCTCTACCCACTCTCACACTCTCTGCTTCACCAACGTCAATCATATCAGGGCAATCATCTACCATCACTTGGAGCACAACAAACGCAACATCATGCACCGCAAACACCGGATGGAGTGGCACGAAGACGACATCCGGCAGTCAAACTGTTAATCCTGTTGTCTCCACCACTTACGATCTAACATGTACTGGCGCTGGCGGATCTGTTAGCAGGTCTGTGACCATTTCTGTTACTGGCACACAGATGACATCAGGGACAGTTGTTCTTCCCGAATTACCTCGGATTTATGTGGATACTTCTATGCCTACACAGACTGGTCAAACAATCACTGTTGCTTCTGGAGGGAACCTGCAAACAGCTCTCAATAATGCCCAGCCGGGGGATACTATTGTTCTTGAAGCCGGAGCCACATTTACGGGGAACTTTATCTTACCGACTAAATCCAATCCGAATAATAAATGGATTATTATCAAAAGCAGTAAGGAAAATCTACTCCCGCCACAAGGAGTACGTGTGAGCGTCGCGGATGCTATTAACATGCCGAAAATCACTACCTCTAATGCTACTGCGCCACTTACGACTGCTGTGGGCGCAAATGGCTGGAGATTAATAGGTCTTGAAATAACCATACCTTCAACTTTCACAAGTACAAACTATGGACTTCTGGTTTTAAGTGGAGGATCTTCTCAAACATCGCTCTCCGCCGCGCCCTTCAACATAGTTGTTGATAGGAACTACATTCATGGACAACCTACAGTAACAGTCAGAAGGTGCGTTGTCCTTGACGCTGGCAGCGCGGCGATAATTGATAGCGCTATTACCGAGTGTCATGAGAAGGGCGCTGATAGTCAGGCAATCTGGGGGTACAACGGTCCTGGGCCATATAAGATTTCTAACAATCTTCTTGAAGGGGCAGGCGAAAATGTAATGTTCGGGGGAGCTGATCCGAGAATTCCAAATCTTGTGCCCTCTGATATAGAAATCACACGAAACTATTTCCACACACCTGTTGCTTGGATGGGGACTGGAAGTGGTACTCTGTGGACAAAAAAGAATTTGTTTGAAATAAAAAATGGCGAAAGGATATTAGTTGAAGGTAACATTTTTGATGGTTCCTGGACAGATGGCCAGACTGGAGGAGGAATTCTCCTGCGTTCTGCAAACCAAAGTGGAGGGTGCATGTGGTGCAGAGGTACAAATATTACTTTCCGACGAAACCTCATTAAGAATGTAAGCGCAGGTATAGGTATTGCCGGTGATAGCAACGTTACTACTCCGGCGGAAAGAATTCATATCATTGAAAATGTCATTGAGGCAGGATTGTACTCGGGGAATAGAAGAGGTTTCCAGATTGCTGGAGTAGCTTCGAATGGACAAAGAGCTAAACACGTTACTTTTGATCGTAATGTTCTGTCAGTTGCTCCGGGAGGATCACTGCAATCTTCAGCTCTAATTGAGGGAGGTACCGTCTGCACCTTCAGAGACAATGTTTGGGATCGTGGCCAGTATGGTTTTATAGGTTCTGGAAGTGGTGGTCTTAATACTTTGAATCAATATTGCGGCGCGAATGGTTGGATATGGAGCAATATGACCCTTGTCGGGGCCTCGCTTTCTACAACCGCCAATCCGTACCCACAAGGCACTACCTGGGTTTCCAGTGAATCATCGGCTCCGCTTGCCGCGCAAATTCGTGCGATTGTTGCTTCCGCAACTTCAGGTGCTGTGAGTGGTAATTGGACTGGGTCTACTACACCACCTCCTTCCTCAGCACCCACCCTAACTCTTTCCGCCTCGCCCTCCTCAATTAACGTGGGACAATCTTCCACTCTTGCATGGAGCTCAACTGACGCAACGAGTTGTTCTGCTTCAGGATCATGGACTGGCACAAAAGCCACTTCAGGCTCCCAGACACTCACACCGACAGCAAATGCAACTTACACTCTCTCGTGTACTGGTGCTGGTGGCACTGCAACGCAATCAGTAACAGTAACTATTACTACGACCACTGCTCCTACCCTCACTCTTACTGCTTCACCAACGTCAATCACCTCAGGACAATCATCTACCATCACTTGGAGCACGACAAACGCAACATCATGCACCGCAAACACCGGATGGAGTGGCACGAAGACGACATCTGGCAGTCAAACTGTTAATCCTGCTGTCTCCACCACCTACGACCTAACATGTACTGGCGCGGGAGGATCTGTTAGCAGATCTGTGACTATTTCTGTTGCTACTACGACTCCAACCCCAACCCCAACTCCTACGCCTACAAATAATTTTACTCTTGGTAGCGCAGTAATGACCACATCAAACCTTAATGTGCGAGCCACTGCCGGAGGTACAATTCTTGGAACACAGTCAATAGGAGCAAAAGGGACAGTTCTTGGCGGGCCGGTGTTTAATGGTGAGGGTTATTGGTGGAATATTAATTACATAAATGCTCCAGATGGATGGAGCTATGATGGATTTCTTGTTGCCGATGAAATGACAAGCTATCCTCCTGCTCCAACTCCCGAACCGACTCCCACACCGACGTTGAAGTTTGTGATTGGTGACTCGCTGAAGACACTTGATTCGGTGAACGTAAGGTCTTCTGCTTCGCTAACGGGAACGCTACTTGGCACTCAGGCAACAGGGCAGTATGGAAAAGTAATTAGCGGACCTCTAACCTCAGATGGTTATGTCTGGTGGCAGATTGATTATGTAAACGCTCCGGATGGCTGGAGTGTTCAGGATTATCTTGCTTATGTAAGTTCAATACCTTCAGCGCCTGCTCCAGAACCTGAACTTATCCCTCCACCGCCACCAGGCATACAAGTGGGGGATTGGGTGGAGCCGACAGATAAGATAAACATTCGACTTCAGCCCACAACTATCGGCAAGCCGCTTGGAAAACAGTCAGTCGGCTCAAAAGGACTAGTGATTGGCGGGCCGATCTCCGGTCAAGGTTATACATGGTGGAAAGTGGATTTCCAGAGCGGAGTTGATGGTTGGGCGGTGGGAAATTTCATGAAGGAGACAACTGCTCCGGATACTGCGCAGGTATTAGAAGGAGGGACTTCTTCGGGATCAGTGATATTTACAGACGGGCAAGAAGTACAGACAACTACGGGAGTGAATGTGAGACTGTCAGCGTCAATCTCCGCAACCATCCTCGGGGAACAAGCTATGGGTGCTGTTGGCACAGTAATAGACGGACCATCTTTATCTGGAAGCTATACATGGTGGAAGATTAATTTCATATCAGGCGTAGACGGCTGGGTAACAGGGAATTCTCTAAAAGCGAGATAGTCGTTGAGAGCACATAGTTAAAATAACGACTCTCCCGGAGTCGTTATTTTAATTAAGCACATAGCCGTATTTTAGGCTATTGACTATAATTACTAAGGGTGATATAATTCATATTAGTTAAATCAGAGCAAGTTCCTTTAACACAGCGAGGCTAGAATGAGCGGGCGCTCAATGAAATTCCGAAAGGTAATCATCGGTTTCGTGGATGTTGCCGTCAGTTCTGTGGCAATCGTGATTTGTGCTCTGGCGGCAATCGCCAGTGTGCTCATCCTTGGATGGGGTGAATCCGAGGAGGTTGCATGACAACACCTCCAGTCTTAAAGATCGGGGTGTGTGTGCAGACCACGCCGAAGAGAAGTTCGGGCTGGGGGAGCATAGCGAGAGATGCAATGTTCTCCTTCGTCGTGATTGCCGCTTTCTGGGCAGTCTTCTTGTTTTGAATGTCGAGGAAACGGGGTCGGTGTCACAATGTGGCAGCCGACCCCTTTTGTTTTGGCAGGTTTTTTGGTATATTCTGCTCCACATTTGTCTTCATAGCTCTCATCGTGCGCGCATAGCTCAGTTGGTAGAGCACATCACTGACCCGCCCGCCTTGACTTCGCAGGCACTTTTACAAGTGGTATTGTTACGATAAGATGAGTGTTCATAATATTTAGCGTGCGCGCATAGCTCAGTTGGTAGAGCACATCACTGATACTGATGGGGTCCTAGGTTCAAATCCTAGTGCGCGCACGCTGAATGGTATGGTGGGTCAAGGCGAAGTCGGGCGCGGTACTATGGGGTCCTAGGTTCAAATCCTAGTACGCGCACGATGAGCGGTATGGATGTTTAGATAAATTGGTTTTGATACTAATGGGTGTACAGCTCCTGTAAGAAGACTAGGTTCTCCGCCAGCTGGCGGAGAACCTAGCGCACACACATCAAGAAGAAGTAGATCAGTAGATCTGATACAATAAATAAATGTCAAAGAATAAGATAGTTTTTTTCATAGGAGTTGTGCTACTCATCATGCCTTTCCTCGGTTTTCCCCCAGGCTGGAAAAGTTTCATAGCAATCGTCTTTGGAATCACTCTTATTTTCTTGTCCTTCTCTGCGGCGGCAAAAAGAAGAGCTTCCGCTCGCCGTACAAGAAGAATAAAACAACAGGAAGTACATAATGAGCATATAAACGTCGCTCCTAATGTGACTATCTTGCAGGACGTCTTCGAAGAAACTAAGCCAAGCGAAACAATCGACAAAGATATTCCACCGACAGTATGAAGATCGTCAAGAATGCAAGAGGGGTATTTTTCGGCGGATTAGGGCTTTTTCTATTTGTCTTTTGGGTAACATATTTTGTCCTGCCTACCATTGCGCAAGATAAATATGAAGTCGGAGTAAAGTCTTCTGTGGAGGCGGTAAAAGTGAAGCCTTTTGTTGCGACACATGTGAGCACTCCAAACACAGTGAAAGGTGTTTACATGACAAGCTGGGTTGCTGGCACGCCATCACTGCGGGCAAACATTGTCCGGCTGTTGGACGACACAGAGCTGAATTCGGTTGTAATTGATATAAAGGATGATACGGGACGTGTGTCATTTGAGGTGTGGAATCCGGAGCTGAAGGTTTATGGGTCAGAAGATGTTCGCATTACGGACTTGAGGGATTTTATAGGCAAGCTTCACGAGAAAAATATCTATGCCATTGGCAGGATTGCCTCATTTCAAGATCCATATATGGTAAAGAAATTTCCAGATCTTGCAGTTAAGCGCGCTAGTGATGGAGGGGTGTGGAGAGACAGAAAGGGTCTTACTTGGATTGATCCGGGAGATAAGGAGCAATGGAAATACCTAGCGCTACTTGCGAAAGAATCTTATGCAGCCGGATTTGATGAAATACAGTTTGACTACATCAGGTTTCCTTCCGATGGGAATATGAATGATATATCATACCCGCACAGCGCAGGAAGGATAAAGCATGAGGTCATAAAAGATTTTTTCGCATTTCTTTCTCAGGAGCTAAAGCCAACCGGTATGAAGATTTCAGCCGATCTCTTTGGGATGACGACGACAAATCCTGATGATTTAAATATAGGACAAGTGCTGGAAGACGCCTTTTTGTATTTTGATTACATTTCACCTATGGTCTATCCATCGCACTATCCGACAGGCTTTCATGGATATAAGAATGTAAATTCTGTTCCGTATGAAATTGTAAAAATCTCTATGGATTCTGCTGTAGCTCGGTTGAAAACTTTTCATAATACAGTTGCGTCAACTACAGTAGAATTTAGGCCATGGCTTCAAGACAATGATTATCCTGTGCCATATACCTCGGAAATGGTAAGAGCTCAAATAAAGGCAACTTATGATTCAGGGCTGGACTCATGGCTACTGTGGGATGCTGGGAACACTTATACAAGAGCCGCGCTTTTGGATGAGTAGTCAAATCTGCTAGGATTAGGCCATGTTTTACAAGAAAGGAATGTTTAGGGGCAATAAAATCACCCTCATGGGACTGGGGCTACTTGGACGTGGAGTAGGAGATGCAGAATTTTTTGCCAAGGAGGGAGCGGAGCTTATCGTTACAGATCTGAAGACTAAAAGTGAACTAAAAGAAAGTTTAGATAAGCTCAGAAAATACAAAAATATCAAATATCGTCTTGGCGGGCATAATATAAAAGATTTTGAAGGGAGAGATTTTATTCTCAAGGCCGCTGGCGTCCCTCTAGATTCTCCATACATCAAGCATGCGAAAGACAAGGGTATTCCTATAATTATGAGCACCGCACTTTTTGCTCTGCTTTCGCCTGCTAAAATCATCGGCGTAACTGGCACTCGGGGAAAAAGTACGGTGACAGCGATGATTTACGAAATCATCAGGCAGGATAAAAAAAGGAAGGGAAAGGTGTATTTAGGAGGGAATGTTCAGGGTGTGGCCACACTGCCGCTTCTTTCAAAAGTTAAGAGCGGAGACATGGTTGTCTTGGAACTTGATTCTTGGCAACTCCAAGGGTTTGGAGACTTGAGAACTAGTCCAGGAGTGTCGGTTTTCACTACCTTCATGCCGGATCATCTCAATTACTATAAAGGAGATTTGAATAAGTATTTTGAGGATAAGGCAAATATTTATAGAAACCAAAGAGGCGAAGATATTTTTATAGCAGGGGAGCAACTCTGCTCTTTGCCTGTGAATTTTACAAAAAAGCTTCCAAAAGGAACGCATTTTGTTTCAGAAAGAGCACTACCGAAAAATGTCTCCCTAAGGATTCCCGGTGAACACAATGTCTATAATGCCGCTCTAGCTTTTGAGGTAACTCGGACTATGAAAGTTCCGCGAAACACGATCGTCAGCGCGCTAGAGAAATTTAGGGGCGTGTCGGGTCGTTTGGAGAAAATTTCAAAAATAAGAGGAATAGAAATATACAATGACACTACGGCCACGACTCCTCATGCCACAGTTGCTGCGTTAGAGGCTCTTGGGAAGATGAAGAATATTGCTCTTATCCTAGGCGGCACGGATAAGGGAATAGACCTAAAAGTGTTGAGGGATCCAATCAAACAATCTTGTTCATCAGTATCGCTCCTTAAGGGTACGGGTACGGACAGGCTTCTTTCTGAAAGAATTATCGGCAAGAATATAAATTACGAAATTTTCTCTACACTGGAGAAAGCTCTACAGAATGCCTTGAAAACTGTGCCCAAAGATGGAATTGTTCTCTTTAGCCCAGGTTTTACTTCCTTTGGCATGTTTAAAAATGAGTATGATAGAGGAGAAAAGTTTGTTGATTTAGTAAAAAATGAATGTCTGAAGAGAAAATAAGTTTAGAGAATATTAAATCAGCCCACTTCATCGGAATTGGTGGGATAGGAATCTCTGCTATAGCAAGAATGCTTCTGCTTCGTGGTGTAAGAGTGAGCGGGTCAGACCAGTCGGATGGGGAAGTGATAGACGAATTGCGAAAAGCTGGAGCAGTAATAAATACTGGGCACAGCGCATCAAATCTTCCTGAAGATGCAGAATTAGTTATATACACGATTGCAATTCCAGACTCTAATCCTGAGCTTGTAGAGGCAAGAAATCTTGGAATTTCTCTTATGACCTATCCGGAAACTCTCACTGCCATATCCGAAAGTCATAAGACAATAGCTGTAGCAGGGACACATGGAAAAACTACTACTACAGGCATGACAGCCCACGTTCTAGTGGAATTGGGCGAGGACCCTACAGTGGTAGTGGGCTCTTTCCTGAAAACCGCAAATGGCGGAAGAAGCAATTTTATAGCGGGTAAGGGAGAATATTTTGTAGTGGAGGCATGCGAGTATAAGAAATCGTTTTTAAATATAACTCCCACGATAGCGATTATTACAAATATTGAGGAGGACCATTTGGATTTCTATAAAGACATTGAGGATATAAAAAATGCTTTTTTTGAATTTGCTTCCCGTATAAAAAAGAATGGCGCTCTCGTTGTGAATCTCGGCGAGGCCAATTCTAGAGAAGTTGCTGAAAAAGTTTTAAAATCACGTCCAGATATAAAAATACTGGACTATTCAGGGATTGATCCAACGATATTTCATCTTAAAATCCCTGGCCAGCACAATCGCCTCAATGCGTCTGCCGTTCTCGCAGTTACAAAAGAGCTTGGTATGAATGACGCTGAGGCGGCTAAGTCTTTGGAAAATTTCTCTGGAACATGGAGGAGGTTTGAATACAAAGGCAGGACCGCGGGTGGAGCAGTAGTCTATGATGATTATGGCCACCATCCTACGGAACTAACGGCTACTATTGCTGGAGCAAGTGAGCTTTTCCCTGACAAGAAGATCGTGGTTGTTTTTCAGCCCCACCAGTACAGCAGGACAAAGCTACTTCTTGATGATTTTGCCAGAGCTTTCAGGGGCGCAGATTCTGTCTATATTTTGCCAATTTATGCTGCCAGAGAAGCTCCTGATCCTGAAGTGAGTAGTGAGATTCTCACGGAAAGGATTCGTCAAAGCAAAACTGTAAAAAATGTCTCAACACTTGCTTCATTTGAAGAAGCGCAGAATATTCTTGAAGGACTAGGAGAGGATTCAGTATGTATTGTAATGGGGGCTGGGGATATTACCGAAGTGGCCAATAATCTTACGAAGGGGAGTAATTAGGAAATTATTTCTGGTTCCATCTCAAGATTGACATCAAAAAGCTCCTTTACCTTAGTGACAATCTTATCGCGCGCGCTTAATAAATCATCAATCTGAGCATCTTTGTGCAAAGAGGTGAGGACTAAGGCATTGTTTGGATAAGTGGCGATTCTACCGAAAGACTTTCCTTTAAGACCAGCTTTCTCAATCATCCAACCAGCGGAAATTTTCACTCCATTGGGATCGGGGTAGTGAGGCATGCTGGGAAATTTCTCTTTAAGCTCATCAGCTTGCATCTTTGGAACAATTGGGTTTTTAAAGAAAGAACCGCAGTTGGGAATGACGCTTGGATCGGGTAGTTTTAACTTCCTAATCTCAATAATTGCTCCACGAATTTCTTGAAGGGTGGGATTTGCCTTCTTCTCTCTTTCAAAAAATGCTTTGGTGTCTTTGTAATCGGGTATTTGAGGCGGCTTCTTGGAAAGTGAAAGTAAAATAGATGTAATGATGAATCTTTTTTTTGCAGTTCCCTTAAACATGCTTCCTCTGTATGTAAAATTGCATTCATTTGCCGAAATAGTGACCATCTTTTTTTCTTCAATATCATAAGCTCTGAGGGAATGGAGAGTTTGAGAGATATCTGCTCCATATGCTCCGACATTTTGTACAGGAGTTGCGCCAGCAGTCCCAGGAATTGCCGAGAGCGCTTCTATGCCCGCAAGACCAAGATTTACAACTTTTTCAACCACTTTATCCCAATTTTCCCCAGCTCCGATTTCAACAAACATCGCGTCTGGTTTCTCCTCAATTACTTCAAATCCAGGAATATTTATTTTTATAATTGGACGCGTGATGATAGACGAACCCCATATTGTATTCGTCCCTTCACCCAAAATATGAATTTTCTCTTCGTGTCCACCGAGCTTTTGGAGAACTTCAGGGATTTCTTCAACACGGTTCAATTCAACGAAAGTATGAGCAATACTCGGAATTGCCATTCCGCTATATTTGGCGATATCCACATGTGCTTTGAATAGCATATATCATATATGATATACTATATTTCATAGTATGGGTAAAGTTATTAACACTAGAGAATCTCAAGTATCCGGCCAGCAAGAAAAGCTAGGGTCTTTTATTAAGTCTCTCCGAGAAAGACGAGGGCTTACTCAGTCTGGATTTGCCAAGAGATTGAAGACCTCTCAGAGCGCTGTGGCCAGAATGGAGGCCGGCAGGCAGAATTTTACTGCACAAGAATTGTCTAGAATTGGAAAGGCTCTTGAGCATAAAATTTTTGCTTTGGATGAAACCATAGATTTCAGAATAACAGGAGGACGCAAGCTACATGGCTCTATAACTACAAATTACTCTAAAAATGGCGCTATGGGGCTTATGTGCGCAGCGCTTCTCAATAAATCCAAGACCATACTTCATGGCATTCCACGGATTGAGGAAGTGAGCAGGATGATAGAAGTCTTTACAAGCATCGGAGTCTCGGTTTCTTGGATAGGTGAACAATCCCTTGAGATAAAGCCTTCTAAGAAGTTTGATCTCACCAAAATCAATCTGTCTTCTGCTCAAAAGGTGCGTTCAATCATAATGCTCATTGGACCCTTGATTCACCAAGTCAAAAGCTTCTCTATTCCACACGCCGGTGGCTGCAAGATGGGCAATCGCACCATTGAGGCGCACCGCCATGGTCTCAAGGCTCTTGGGGCAAAGATTGTTACGAAAAGCGACAGGTACGAGATAACTTCGGGCAAAAAAAGGCCCGCAGAGATTGTAATGTATGAAGCGAGCGATACCGCAACAGAAAATATAATAATGGCTTCAGCTCTTGTGCCTGGGAAGACGTTAATTGAGTTTGCTCCACCAAACTACCAAGTACAGGAAGTATGTTTTTTCCTTGAATCACTAGGAGTAAAGATAGATGGAATTGGGACGACCACTCTTGTCGTCCATGGCATTTCGGAAATTGATAAGGAAATTGAATATACGAATAGTGAAGATCCTATTGAATCAATGTTGTTTATTTCTTCTGCTATAACCACTGGATCTAAACTTACAATAAAAAGATGTCCAATTGATTTTCTTAAATTGGAATTGCTCAAGCTCAACAAAATGGGTTTGAGATATGACCAAAGTAAAGAATATTTTTCAAAAAACGGCAGAACCAAACTAGTAGATATAATAATCTATCCCTCAACTCTTAAAGAACCTTCAGATAAAATCCATTCCTTGCCTTATCCCGGCATTAATAGCGATAATTTACCTCTTTTTGTACCCATTGCCACACAGGCGAAGGGCACTACTCTTATACACGATTGGATGTGGGAAAATAGAGCTATATATTTTACGGAGCTTAATAAGCTTGGAGCGCAAGTGGTTTTAGCTGATCAGCATCGCGTGTTTGTCCAAGGTCCAACAAAACTTAAAGGAGCTCAAGTTGTCTGCCCTCCCGCGCTCCGTCCGGCCGTGATAATTCTCATTGCAATGCTTGCCGCAGATGGGGTCTCCACTTTACGCAATGTGTACTCAATCAGCAGAGGATACGAAGGTATTGCGGAGCGCCTCAATAAGATAGGAGCAAAGATTGAAGTGATGAAGGGAGCGTAAACAGAAGGGGTTTAGTTTATAGAATTAAAAATTCAGAGCCATCTATTCTAATGTTCTCAAGAACATTAGAATAGATGGGGGCATTGATATGGAAGATATTTTGTGATATGGTGTGAGAAGATTCTAGTTCGCGTAAACCTTGACCCAGGGAGGAGTCGTGAGAGAAGAAGCGAGAGAGAAATTCTGGCAGAGAAAGCGTGGAGCGATGAAAGAACCAAGGCGCCTTTACCATGAATTCATGCGCACTGGTGGGGCCCGAGCAGATGGAAGCATGATGCTGGTAAGCCCGCATCTCTCAATGATTAAGAGGTATTTGCCCTGGTTTCCGCCTCTAGCGCTATGGCATGCTTGGCGTATGTCTGTGCACGCAAAGCGCGCTTCTCAGAACATTACTCTTAAGAGTCCAAATGATTTGGATGTTTTGGCTAGAGCACTTCTTAAAGCCCCATGGCCGTGGAGAGATCTCAGACGTGCAAGAGAGTGCATAGAATGGGCATGGAGTTTG
>MHVX01000023.1:52824-53247 GCA_001823875.1 Candidatus Zambryskibacteria bacterium RIFCSPHIGHO2_12_FULL_43_12b | reverse complement strand
ATCAAAATTTGGACTTTTTATAAAATCAAAAGTTTTTACTTATAACAAATCGATTTCGTCACTCTTACTCAAGAAAAAGTCTGGTGGCATTTGAGAATTTTGATGACTTCTATGGTAAATTTTATTCGCAGTCATCCACTGACCCAACCATTCCTGAAGTAAAGTACCTACAGCACTTTTATCAGAAACACTAACCGTAACACCCAATAAATCAAAGCCTATTTCTCCCTCAGCTCCAACAATACCGTCTTGTTTTAATTTTTTAAATATAGTTTTTGCTTTATTTCCATACATATTTTTCATAAAGTTATTTAATTCAATTGGCCTAAGAACCCTTATTTTACTTCGGTTCAAACTTGGACATCTGGCGGAGAGGGAGGGAGTTTCGGTTATTACATAACCAGTATACCTTTTGGCTAAAAT
>MHVX01000023.1:47717-52799 GCA_001823875.1 Candidatus Zambryskibacteria bacterium RIFCSPHIGHO2_12_FULL_43_12b | reverse complement strand
GGGATTCGAACCCTCGAGGGGGTATAAAGCCCCTGCCTCTTTAGCAAAGAGGTACGTTAGACCGCTCTGACACCTCTCCAAGTTTGGACACTTTAGCACAAACCCCATCACTTTTAAATGTCATCATCTAATGCGCGATTGTAAATGCTAGCACCTTCTTTGCCCCGACGGATTCAAGCGTTTTCTTTGCTTCTCTTAGCGTGCTACCGGTGGTTGTAACATCATCAATTAAGATAATAGTTTTATCAGCTGCAACTCCTAGATTCTCTACGCTAAATGCGCCTTCAAGATTTACGAGGCGCTTATTTCTGGGAAGCTTGGCTTGGGGCACAGTGTCCTTGCGCTTCTTCAAGAGATCTCGGTTGAATATTAAGATGTTGTCTGTATCAAATTCTTTAATCGCGCTTGCTATGACTTCGGTCTGATTAAAACCTTTTTCTAAAAGCTTTTTGCGAGAGACGGGGATAGGGAGAAGAAGCGCCCTGCTCGTATTTTCAAATAGAATCTTGTCTCCCAGTTCACCGAGAATGTTTTCGTAGAGGACTTTTCCAACATATTTTGCAAGTGTCTTGTTCTTCCTATATTTTATCGCCCAAACCAATGCGCGCACGTCTCTGTCGCGATAGCTCCAAAGGCTTGTTATGAACGAATATGAAGTTTCCTCGGCGCTAGGAAGATAGAAAAGGCTGTTTTCTTTGGCATGCTCTTCAAGCCTGATGACAATCTCATCTTTGGGAAATAAGAAATCCAAAATCTTGTCCAAAATCTCGTATGCTCGCTCCTTCATGGCTATATTCTAGCGTAATAGGCTGAGGAGGTGTGTTATAATTCACAGAATATGAGTTTCCTCTCTAACCTTTTTCCAAAAAAGAATGTCAGTGTGCTTGGTGTGGACATAGGGTCTTCAGCCATTAAGATTGTTCAGCTTAGGAAGAAAGGCGGAAAGGCTATTCTAGAGACATATGGCGAGCTCGCTCTTGGTCCATACGCAAATGTGGAAATTGGACAAGCCACCAATCTGCCTACTGAGAAAATCATAGAGGCTCTTACGGATTTGATGAGGGAAAAAGAGGTCAATATAAGCACCAATCAGTGCGGAGTAGCCATCCCTTTTGCTTCAAGTCTAATGTCGCTAATTGAAATGCCAATGCTTTCATACAAACAGCTTTCCGCCATGATCCCCTTAGAAGCTCGTAAATATATTCCAGTGCCAATCTCTGAAGTAACACTAGACTGGTCAATAATCCCTAAGGAAGAAGCTAAGCCGGTAGATGAAGAAGACGAGCAGAAAAATCAGACTGCGCATGTGCCGAGGACAGATGTGCTTCTTGTCGCCATACACAACGACACGATTGCTCGTTTTCAAGAGATTGTCAGAAAGACAGGTCTGGAGTCACGTTTTTTTGAAATAGAGATATTTTCCACCATGCGGGCCGTGCTAGATCAGGATTCCGCGCCCGTGATGATTCTTGACATGGGAGCGGCTACGACAAAGCTCTATGTTTTAGAGAGGGGAATCGTGCGAGTCTCTCATACTATAAATCGCGGGGCTCAAGATGTTACTACGACTATTTCCAAATCAATGGGCATATCAATACATGACGCGGAGGTTCTCAAACGCTCTGTGGGAACCATACCGCAAGGAGGCAATGACATACGCGAGATAGTAAGTCTCTCCCTTGCCTACATTTTTGCGGAAACAAACCAAGTAATCCTCAATTATCAAAGAAAATACAATAAGACTCCTTCTAAAATCATGCTTGTCGGAGGAGGTTCAGCACTCAAAGGTATCGCAGAGCTTGCTCAATCCAATTTCCAGATTCCAGTCGTCGCTGGGGATCCTTTTGGTAAGACAGAGGCTCCCGCTTTCCTTGAAGAAGTGTTGCGTACAACAGGTCCTGAGTTTGCGGTTGCGGTAGGACTAGCGCTTAGGGAGCTCCAAGAGATTGGATAATCAAGCAAATTTTGTATACAGGACTTGAAGAAGAGGGGTGTGTGGATTAAAAACAAATGTGATATGTATTGTGTAGTATAATAAAGCCATACGTTCTCTCCAATTTATGGATACTCAAATTCAATCATCTTTTATTCCGAAAAAACCAGTTACAGGCAGTTCTGGTTCATCGGCTTCAAGTTCGGCGAATGGGGGAGTGTTGCAATTAATCGGAACAATTGTCTTCGTTGTGGCTCTCACCGGAGCAGTAGGAGTATTTGGCTATGAGAAGTTTCTAGAAGGGCGTATTGCCAAGATGCAGACAGATCTAGAAATGGCGCGCCAGGAGCTTCAGCCAGACCTTATCGCGGAGCTTTCCAGGGCGAATTCTCGGTTTCTCTCGGCGGAAGAGATTTTAAACAAACACAAAATAGTATCGGAGCTTTTCAATTTGCTTGAAACTCAGACTTTGCCAAACGTGAGATTTACATCATTTGGATACGATGACAACGAGCTTGGTCTGACATTTGATATAAAAGGAGAAGCTAAGAGCTATGCCACTTTAGCCTATCAAGCCAAGGTGCTTTCTGAAAATCCGTATATTATCAATGCTCAGTTTTCAGATTTTGACCTCAACGAAGATGGCAATGTCGTCTTCTCTCTAAAAGCAAATATTAATCCCAATCTCATTTCTTATGAAGAAGTGCTCAAGAGGAATAATTTGGCCCAGTCTCTCCCCCCTGTAGATTCCACGCAAGTTACCTCGCTTGGTGAGGAGATTGCTCCCGCTCCCGCTCCTACCCCAGCGGAACCTGAAACAAACACAACACCATGACCAGAAATTTACTTCCATTACTTCTCATAGCCGTATCCGTGGCTCTCTTCTATCTCCACATTGATCCACGCTACCAAGATGTTAAGGCTCTCAGTGACGAAAAAAGCCAATATGTTCAAGCTCTGACAAAAGCAGGCGAGCTTAAGAATGTGGCGACAGAGCTTCTTGGAAAATACAACAATATCTCTCAAGACAATCTTTTGAAGCTTGAGAAACTCGTGCCAGATACTCTAAATACCGTGAAGCTTGTCGCAGACATCAACGCTATTGCCGGCAAATATGGCATTGCTCTAGAAGGGATTAGAGTTACAGAGAAGACATCTGACTCGGCTCAGCAAGTTGAGACAGGAGAGAACTCTCCGAAATACAATACCACCACAGTCTCTTTCAGTTTTTCTGCCACATACGAAAACCTAACCCTATTCTTAACAGACCTTGAAAAGAGTTTGCAGATAGTTGATATCAAATCTGTAGATTTTGATTCGGATGTTGAGAATACAAATGCCAGTTATGATTATTCGGTTTCGTTTCAGACATATTGGCTTAAATAATATATGCAAAACGAAAGTTCAAATACAAAAAAAATTGTTTCCGGTCTAGTGCTCCTTGCAGTGATTGCTTACGCTATATACTTCTTCTTTTTCAGAAATTCCGTTCCAGAGATTGTTCTCGATGAGTTTGGTAATCCTGTGCAAGCGCAAGTAGTCGGACAAGACCTCATTGATACTCTTACAGAGCTTCAGTCTGTAACTCTAAGCGACAAGGTCTTCAATACTCCCGCCTTCACAAACTTAATGGATTTCTCCATCGTTCTTACTCCAGAGACTCCGGGTAGAAACAATCCGTTCAGTCCTATAACTGGCTCTAGATAATCGTTTTCGTAATGAATTTGCTTATTTAAATGGGGCCTGCCCCGTCAGATGTGGGTGAGTATTTGAAATATAGTCTAAGAAAGTAGCGTATGTGTTTTTGAACAAATTTAGTCTGTAGTTCTTGGCCATCTGATGGGGTATAATGTAGGAAAGCATGAGTCTAGTTGATATTTTGATACAAAAAAATATCCTACCAAAACAATCTGTCCAAGAAATAGAGGATGAAGCCGAGTCCCTAGGTATTACTGTAGAACAAGCCTTGTTAAAAAGAGGAGTTGATCCTTCCGCGATACTTGAGGCGAAAGGGGAAGAGCTAGATATTCCGACAAGGGACCTTAAAAACAAGCAAATTCCCGGGAAGGTGCTTGAGTTTATACCTGAAGATTCGGCCAACTACTATCATTTTGTCCCAATTGGAGTCAAAGACAATGTCTTGGAAATTGGTGTCGTTGACCCTGACAATATTGAGGCGAGAGATGCTCTGAACTTCATCTCCTCAAAGATAAATATGCCGTTTAAAATCTTTCTCATCACTGAGCAGGATTTTGAAGCGGTGATTGCGCAGTACAAAGGTCTTTCTGGAGAGGTTACGAAAGTGCTTTCCGAGCTTGAAACAGAGCTCAAAGGCAAGGCGTCAGATGATGAAGAGGGTGGTGGAGGGGGCGAGAGCCCAGAGGAGGAAGAAAATTCCGTAGCCGCCAACGAGATCAATACCAATGACATTGCGAAGACAAAAGATGGCAAGGACGATACTAAGATAATTGAAGATGCGCCTGTAATTAAAATTGTGGCTACGATTTTAAGATACGCTACCGATGGCAATGCATCTGACATACACATTGAGAGGATGAGAGAGAATGTGCGAGTACGTTTCCGCATTGATGGAGTGATGAACACATCTCTGGTTTTACCGGCAAAAATTCACTCTGCCGTGGTGGCTCGTATCAAGATTCTTTCAAATATGAGGTTGGACGAGAAGAGAAAGCCCCAGGACGGAAGATTTAGCACGAAGATTGGCGATAGAAAGATTGATTTGCGTGTTTCCACTTTTCCCACGTATTTTGGTGAGAAAGTGGTAATGAGGATTTTGGATCAAGAGAAGGGACTAAAAAGTCTCGATGATTTGAGGCTTACAGACAAAAATCTAAACGCTATCAGAAAGGCGCTTCAAAGACCTTACGGCCTGATACTTATATCGGGTCCGACTGGTTCTGGAAAATCCACCACCCTCTATTCAATGCTCAATGAAATGGACAGAGAACATAAAAATGTTCTGTCTTTGGAGGACCCGATTGAATACAACATAGAAGGCATGAGCCAATCTCAAGTGCGTCCAGAAATCGGCTATACATTTGCGACCGGTTTGCGTACTACCTTGCGTCAAGACCCGGATATTATTATGGTTGGAGAGATACGAGATAAAGAGACTGCCCAGCTCGCTA
>MHVX01000023.1:38192-47680 GCA_001823875.1 Candidatus Zambryskibacteria bacterium RIFCSPHIGHO2_12_FULL_43_12b | reverse complement strand
GATTCACACCAACAATGCTGTCGGAGTGGTACCTCGTCTCATAGACATGGGAGTTGACCCGTATCTTATTGCTCCCACGTTGGTACTGGCAATGGCTCAAAGGCTTGTCAGAGCGCTTTGTCCCGGAGCAGGCAAGCCCCTGAAGGTTGACGGCAGTATCAAGATGATGCTTGAAAAACAGTTTGAAGATTTGCCGGAGAGATTTCGAAAAGAGATTGTCATGGGCGACAAAGTGTATGAGCTTGCCCCTACGGAAGATTGTCCAAATGGTACTCGTGGCAGATATGCCGTGATGGAGGTGATGGAGATGGACAAAGAGATTGAAGATATAATTTTGCGGAGCGGTACGGAAAATGAGCTCGCAAAGGCTGTCAGAGAGAAGGGGATGCTTACCATGAAAGAAGACGCAATCCGCATGGCATTTGAGCGCCTAATACCCTTTGAAGAAATTAGCACTCTGTAGTTATGGTATAATTTATCCCGTAAGAAGCCGCGATCGCAATTTAAATAAAAGCTTTACAATATAGATACAATGAAAGGTCAAAATATCAACAACTCTAATTTAAGTCAGCACTCGCTGATCGCGATCTGCTTCTAACGGGATTTAGTTCAAAGTAACGAAATGACTGACGAAAAAAAATACAAAGTTTTCATAGTTGATGATGATAAATTCTTGCTGGATATGTATGCTACCAAATTTAAAAATTTGGGACATGACGCATCGGTAGCGGTCGGGTCAGTGGAAGCACTTGAGAAATTGCGAGGAGGAGCGACCCCGGAAGTTCTTATTTTAGACATTATTATGCCTGCTATGGATGGTCTGGAGCTTCTTGAGACCATTCGCAAGGAGAATCTTGTGCCAAACGCAGTAGTGGTGATGCTCACAAATGAAACTGATCCGGCAAAGATTGAAAAAGCGAAGAGTTTAGGGGTCGCGGGATATATTGTCAAAGCCACTACCATTCCATCTGAGGTCGTGAGTGAAGTGGTTTCAATTGTAAATAAGAAAAATTCTTAATATGTTGGATAATCTTGTAAACACGGTTGTCACTCAAAGCGGATCTGATCTGCATTTATCTGAGGGTAGAGTGCCGGTCATACGTGTGGCTGGTTTTCTTATTCCACTAGTAAATGAAAAAGCTCTCACTCGCGCGGACATTGACTCCATACTTGGCCAGCTTCTTACTCCTGCCGCAAAAAAAGATTTTGACGAGAAAAAAAATGTTGATTTTGCCTATTCTCATAAAGCGGCGCGTTTTCGCGGGAATGCTTTCTATACTCTAGGCAGAATCTCAGTCGCGCTTCGCCTGATTCCGAAGCAGATTAGGACTTTAGCAGAACTCAATCTGCCTTCAGTCTTGGAGATGTTCGCAGGCAAACAGCAAGGTTTCTTCCTATGCGTGGGGCCAGCAGGTCATGGAAAGTCCACTACACTCGCTACTCTCATTGAGATAATTAATACACAGAGATTGGAGCACATTGTTACGATTGAAGATCCGGTGGAGTATATTTTTGAGCCGAAAAAAGCGATTATTGATCAGAGAGAGGTCAATATTGATACTGCAGATTTCCATACGGCCTTACGCAACGTGTTTCGTCAGGATGTGGATGTGGTAATGGTGGGGGAGATGAGAGATGCGGAGACTATTTCCACTGCCGTAACTGCCGCTGAAACCGGCCATCTTGTCTTTTCCACCTTGCACACCAATACGGCTTCGCAGACAGTGGATAGAATAATAGATTCTTTTCCCGCAGATCAGCAGGGTCAGATTCGCATCCAGCTCGCGGGTTCTCTTGCAGGAATTTTCTCCCAGCGTCTTATTCCTCGTGTCTCGGGGGGTCTAATACCCGCATACGAACTCCTCATAAATAACGGGGCTGTAGCCAATCTCATCAGAGACAAGAGGACCCACGAAATCAGCTCTGTGATTGAAACTAGCTCGGAAAGCGGAATGATTGACCTCAACCGGTCGCTTGCCGGTCTGGTTCGCAACGGGGATATAAGCGTGGAGAATGCATATTTATACTCAACCAATCCAAAGACTCTTGAGAAGATGTTATAGAAAAATAATGCACGAAGGGAATATATTTTTATAGCCAAGCACTTACATGCAGTTCACATATAAAGCATTAGATAACAACGGAGAAAATAAGGAAGGCACAATTGATGCTATTAATATGGAGGTGGCTATTAGCTCCATACAAAAGCGCGGTTTAGTCCTCTCTTCAATAGTTCCGCTTGAAGATGAGCTGATGAAGAAACAATTTTTCCTTATTCCTAAGAAGGTCTCAAACAAAGACGTCGTCATCCTTTCTAGACAGCTTGCTACCCTTTTTGACGCTCAAGTGTCGGCATTAAGGGTTTTTAAGCTGATCTCTGGAGAAGTTGAGAACATCACTTTGCGTAAGAGTCTTATTGAAATAGCAGATGATTTGCAAGGAGGAAGCTCTATTTCAAAAGCGCTTGGCAAACATCCTAAAATCTTTTCGGATTTTTACGTGAATATGGTAAAGGCTGGTGAAGAAACTGGCAAATTGAACGATACTTTTGTGTATTTGGCAGATTATATGGACAGAACATATGAGGTAGCCGCAAAGGCGAAGAATGCTTTAATCTATCCTTCTTTTGTAATTACGGTTTTTGTCGGAGTTATGGTGCTTATGTTTACGACGATAGTACCTAAAATCGCAGCAATTCTTATTGACTCTGGACAAGATTTGCCTATCTACACCAAAATAGTCATTGGAGCGAGCAACTTTTTCGTAGATTATGGTTTATTCCTTCTTGTTGCCCTTATTGTGGCTGTTTTCTTTGGGATTCGTTATATAAAAACTCCCACGGGAGCCTATGCCTTTGACAGGTTTAAGCTCTCAATTCCTTTCATCGGGGATTTGTATAGGAAGCTCTACCTTTCAATGATTGCAGATAATATGCACACCATGGTTCTTTCAGGTATTCCAATGCTTCGCGCGCTGGAGATTACGTCAAATGTGGTGGGTAATGAAATTTACAAAGAGATTCTCTCTGAAAGCATGATAGCGGTGAAAGGGGGAAGCTCGCTTTCGGTCTCATTTTCCCAATACCCTGAAATCCCCGGGATTTTGGTGCAAATGGTAAAGGTGGGTGAAGAGACGGGGGAATTGGGAAACATCCTGAAGACTATGGCAAAGTTTTACCAGAGAGAGGTTATTAATGCCGTTGACACTTTGGTTGACCTCATTGAGCCTGTAATGATAGTGCTTCTCGGTCTTGGAGTAGGCACTCTCTTGGCTTCGGTGCTCATGCCTATATACAACATTGCCTCGAACGTTTCTTAATAAGGCTGTCCACAGGCGAGTTGGCTCTGGTCTGGGATAGGTTTATAATGTAGTGAGCGTTTTTATTAACGACGTCTCGGCAGAGACAGAATTATTAGGGTATTAAATTTATTCAATGAACAGACAAAAAGGTTTCACACTTATCGAGCTTCTGGTGGTTATTGCCATCATAGGTATTCTCTCATCTGTTGTGCTTGCAAGTCTCAACACGGCAAGAGCAAAAGGAGCTGATGCCGCGGTAAAGGCCAACCTCTCCAATATACGCGCGCAAGCAGAGATCTTATACGATACGAACGGTTGTTATAGCAATAACTCAACATGTACCGGTCTTGCTATTACTGGAACAGCATGTAGCGCAGCAGACTCAATATTTGCAAATGCTAATGTGACTCAACAGCTTAATGCCGCTGAGGCCGCTGGAGGGGGAACGGCAGTATGTAACTCTGGCGCAAGTCGTGTGGACTGGGCTATTGGCACAGCATTGAAGAGCACAAATGTAATTAACACAACATCAGGCACAGACTTTTGGTGTGTTGACTCGGCAGGTGCATCAAAGGCACTAGATACTAATATCGTGGCTCAGACTACTTGTCCATAGTATTCATTCTAGAATTGTCCTCACAAAAAACGCCCCGTCCGGGGCGTTTTTTTGTGTGGGGACAAATTTCCTTTCATTCGGTCTCCTATGAAGTATAATCAAGAGTAATCGACATTATACTGTATCTAGTAAATTGTTAGATTAGGCTCTTGTCAAATATGAACAGACAAAAAGGTTTCACACTTATCGAGCTTCTGGTGGTTATTGCCATCATAGGGGTTTTGTCTGCTATAGTGATGTCCTCACTTTCTAATGCTAGGGAAAACGGGGCTAATGCTTCCATAAAATCAAACATGGCATCACTTAGGTCGCAAGTAGAGCTTTACAACGACAAAAACAACAATTATGGCACCCAGGCTAATGCCTGTACTACGGCAGGTAGTGTTTTTGTGGTTGATGCGAAAGTTGCAAGCATGATAAGTCAGGTTCAATCTTCGGCAGGGGTTACTCCCTCCTGCAGAAGCGGTCCTAATCCCACCACTTCTTGGGCAGTATCGGCTCAACTTAAGGGAGGATTGGGACACTGGTGTATTGACTCTACTGGCATTTCCAAGCTTCGAACGACGGTGCAAGGTCCGGTTACGGCGCCACCTTCATCGGCTGGAGGAGGATGTTAGTGTAGAATAAATTACAAATAACAGATGAAGATTAGAAATAATATGAAAAAAAATAGAGGTTTCACGCTCATTGAGCTTTTGGTGGTAATCGCAATTATTGGAATACTGTCTTCAGTGGTGCTCGCTAGTCTCAATACCGCGAGGGCAAAAGGCTCTGATGCTGCCATAAAGGCAAACCTAGGCAATATTCGCGCTCAGGCAGAGATTTTTTACGATGCTAACAATCATTACGGAGTAGATTCTGCTGATTGCGTAACCGCAAGCTCAATCTTTGTTGACACAACAATCACGGCTGCAATAGGAGCAGCAGAGACCGCCTCTGGAGGAAGCGCCTCATGTCTGGCTAATGATGGTGTTTTGGCTGCTGGGACAGCGGCGACCTCTTGGGCCATTTCAGTTCCTCTAAAGACCGATCCGCTAGAGTCTTGGTGCATAGATTACACAGGTGTTGCAACCACGGCGGCAGCAACATTAGTCGCAGATATGGCGGTTTGCCAATAGGGTTTAACGAGAAACCACGCTTGGAGAAAAATCTCCAAGCGTGGTTTCTGTTATAATTCAATATATGGAATCATTGCTCTCTCTTTTCTCCTTTGCTTTCGGAGCAATTATTGGGAGTTTCCTCAATGTTGTTATCTTCAGATTTAATACTGGTAAAACAATCGGAGGTAGGTCATGCTGCGCTTCTTGCGGCAGGACTCTTTCTTGGTTTGAGCTAATTCCATTGTTTAGTTTTATATCGCTTGGAGGCAAGTGCCGCAAATGTAAGAGCAGTATCTCAAGTCAATACATTCTTGTGGAATTCTTTACAGGATTACTCTTCCTGTTAGTTGCGCTTAAGGAGCTGTCTTTTTTTAGTGACTTATCGCCAGAGTCTGTCTTGGGTGTTGTTGTGGGCTGGCTAGTAGTAGCAATTCTCATGGTCGTATTTTTCTACGATTTAAAGCACATGATTATCCCAGATTCACTCTCACAGACTCTTTTTCTTGTGGCAGTCGGAAATTTCGTCCTGAATCTTTTTCTTTTTAATGCTGGTGTAGGCTACGCATACGCGCATCTCACTTCCGCTCTGATTTTCGCCGGATTTCTTGGCCTCTTATGGCTAATATCTGGTGGCAGGTGGATCGGTCTTGGCGATGCCAAGCTCGCCACGAGTCTTGGGCTTCTTCTTCCTCTTTCTTCAGGCCTTTCAGCGCTGGCGTTTGCCTTCTGGATTGGAGCGAGTGTGGCTTTGGTCAAGATTGCGCACACGCGATTGAGTGAGAGCCAAAAAAGAATTACAATGAAGACAGAGATTCCGTTTGCGCCGTTCCTCATTGCGGGGTTTATTTTGTCTTATTTCATGCAAAGCGATATATTCCATATTTCAAATCTATTTTTATGAGTAAATCCAAAATTTACAATCTGTCCGAACGGGTTTCCGATGGGGTATTTGTTCCCAAGCAACCCCCAACCAATTTCAAGACAGGGTTTACCCTCATTGAGCTCATGGTGTCAGTGGCGGTCATTGCACTAGTAACAGCGGTGGTTGTCTATAATCAGGGAGATTTTGCAGACAAAATCTCCCTGGCAAATACTGCAAGTGATATTGAGCTTCAGATTAGGGAAGCCCAGGTCTATGGGGTAAGCGTCAGGGAGTTTCAGCCCAGTACAAACGAATTCAATAATGCTTACGGAGTTGTTTTCAACTTGAACAGCTTTGCGGGAACACTCGGACCGACTTCATTTATCTCTTTTGTAGATAGAGTGACCAAAGATTCTTCATACCAGGCGGGAGCCACTTGGGCCACGTGCGCGGTCGGATCTTCTGAATGTTTGAAGATACAAAGTCTTTCAAGAAATAATATTATTACGGATTTGTGCGTGATAAATAGCGCAGGTACGGATGTTTGTAGGTCTGGCTCGGCAACGCCTAGACCAGGAAGGATTGATTTAAGTTTCCTGCGTCCGGATCCGAGCGCAAGATTTGTTTTTAGGGATCCAAACGGCAATACCGTTGCATTTGCAGGCCATAAGGGAATGAAAATTAAACTTGCTTCGCCGAAAGGTAATCAAAAGACTATAATTATATATACCACTGGTCAGATAGCAGTACAATGACAACGCTACCTACAACATACAGCAGACAGCCGAGGACAATGCCAGAGGCGGGGTTCACCCTCATTGAGCTTTTGGTCTCCATTGCGGTCTTCTCTGTAATTATGGCCATTAGCCTCGGCTCAGTTCTAAGTATTTTAGATGCTGGACGGAAAGCCAATTCTTTGAGATCTGTTATGACAAACTTGAATTTCGCCTTAGAAATCCTCTCTAGAGAGATTAAGTTCGGGACAAATTATTATTGCGGTACAAATACGGCCTCCCCTCATACACTAACCAATGATTGCGCAGGCGGAGCAACGTCAATCACTTTTACATCCAGTACAGGCGTGGATACCATATACAGACTGCAAAACAATCAAATACAGAAGTCCACTGATCACGGAGTTTCTTATTCGGGTATCACTTCACCGGATATTATCGTTCAAGATTTGAAGTTTTATGTATTTGGCTCGACAGCAGGTAATACGTTCCAGCCCAGAGCTTTTATCACGACCAGAGGCTATGCTGGAGTAAAACCAACTGCTCAATCAAAATTCTTTATTCAAACGAGCGCCTCTCAGAGAATACTTGATATATAAAAAATGCGACAGACGACAAACAACAATCGGCAAATGAGAAGCCTGAATACTGGGTTTACTCTTCTTGAGACTCTTATTGGAGTAAGCATTCTCATAATCGCAATTACGGCCACCTTTTCAGCCACTCAAAATGGTCTTTCTAGCTCAATTGAATCCAAGGAACAGGTCTCAGCATATTATCTTGCGCAAGAGGCTGTAGAGCTCGTGCGCAACGTAAGAGATGCCAATAGTCTCTATAACATCCAAAATCTCGCCGCCCCGCGCAACTGGCTTTACGGTCTTGCCCTCGCGGGAGACGCATGCGAATTTGGAAAAGTGTGCATGGTTGATGCGCTTAACAATACATTCTCTTCGTGCGCGACTCCCACTACATGCACTAAGCTCAATCAGGACACCAATTCCTCCTCGGCAACTTATGGCATGTATAGCTACACCTCAGGCGCAAACTGGAAAGCAACGAATTATAAAAGGGAAATTGCGCTGACCAGCATTAATTCCAATGAAGTCCTGATTACGGTAACCATGACATGGAGCAAAGGACTCTATACAAAGACTTTTAAGATAAAAGAGACGATGCTTAATTGGCAGTCATAATATGACAAAAGCACATTTTCAAAGGAAAAATCGAGAAAAAGGAATCGTAATTTATATTGCGGTTACTATTACAGCCGCCCTCATTTTAGTATCACTTGCTATTGTGAATTTTGCTTTGAAACAAAAGGGACTCTCCAATGCCTCGCGTGATTCTCAAGCGGCATTTTACGCGGCAGATAGTGGCATAGAATGCGCCCTTTATTGGGATCTAAAAAATACCGGAGTGAGCGCGTTTGCCACTTCCACAGCTGCGACAAATGTTAATTGCAATAATAAATCAGTTCCTGTTACAAAGGTTTGGAATGCTGGTACTGGATATGGCACATCCACTCTCTCATTTGATTTTTCTTCCGCAGACACATACTGCGCTACTGTATCAATTGTAAAAAGATATTCTGGAGGAAACTTGACCACGAGGATTGAATCGCGTGGCTATAATGTTGGGACAGCTTCGGGAGGGGCTTGTACTAGCAATAAAGCCCGCCGAGTGGAAAGGGCTGTACTGGTGACCTACTAGCCCCTAGAGTATCATAGTCTTATGGCGCAAAAGGCAGATAAAATTGCTCAAAATAGGGCTAAGAAACTGCGTGAACTCATTGAGTACCACAGAGGCCTTTATCATGAAAAAGATGCTCCAGAAATATCGGACGAAGCCTATGACTCACTTGTTTCCGAGTTGATCGCTCTTGAAGAGAAATACCCAGATCTTCACACGCCTGATTCGCCTACACAGAGGATTGGAGGAGCTCCGATTGAAAGCTTTGTCAAAGTGAAGCACAGAGTGCCACAGTGGTCGTTTGATAATGTCTTTAACGCGGAGGAGCTAAAGGATTGGGAGGCGAAAATAAAAAGGTATCTGGATAGGGAGACGGATATACGCGATTATAGTTTAGAGTACTGCGTTGAACATAAAATTGACGGACTTAAAGTGGTGCTTACATATGAGAATGGAGTTTTGGCTCAAGGCGCGACAAGGGGAGATGGAGTTACAGGAGAAGATGTGACTGCAAACTTAAGAACAATAGATGATATCCCCTTACGTCTCACAAAAAAAATAAATATTACTCTTATGGGGGAAGCATGGCTCCCTCAAAGTGAGCTTGTTCGTATCAATAAAGAAAGGGAGAGCAGAGGCGAGCCGGTCTTTGCAAATACTAGGAACGTAGCGGCCGGAACATTGCGCCAGCTTGATCCTAAAATGGTGAGAGAAAGAAAACTTCGCTTCTTCGCGTACGATATAGGAATAATAGATTCCTTGAATGAAAATGTTTCTAATCTAGAGAATCAGATGGATGAATTAATGCTTCTAAGAGAGCTCGGATTCAAAGTGAACGAGCACCATCTTATCTCCAAAGATACCGACTCCGTCATCTCTTTTTACAATGAATGGGAAAGGAAAAGGAAAAAATTGCCGTATGGCATAGATGGATTGGCTGTAAAGGTAAATAATATTTCTCTCCAAGTCGCGCTCGGTTATACAGCCAAAGCGCCGAGATATGCTGTGGCGTTCAAATTTCCCGCTGAACAAGCCACCACAGTGGTAGAGGATATTGTGCTTCAGATAGGTCGCACCGGGGTGCTCACGCCAGTGGCAATACTGCGACCAGTTTTCATCGATGGTTCCACCGTCTCACGCGCGACCCTTCACAATGAAGACGAGATAAAAAGGCTTGATGTGAGAGT
>MHVX01000023.1:19332-38169 GCA_001823875.1 Candidatus Zambryskibacteria bacterium RIFCSPHIGHO2_12_FULL_43_12b | reverse complement strand
GTCATACCTGACATTGTCCGTGTACTTACGGAACTACGTACGGGAAAGGAAAAGCCATATGTTTTTCCCAGAAAAGTGGCTGAATGTGGAGGTAACGGATCAATTGAGAGGATTCCAGGACAAGCCGCATACAGATGCGTGTTTAAGAACTCGGCGAGCCAGCAGAGAAGAAAGCTTGAATATTTTGTTTCCAAAAAGGCCTTTGATATAGATGGCTTTGGCAAAAAAATCGTGGAACAACTCATGTCTGAAAATTTAATCTCCTCATTTGCCGATATATTCACACTCAAAAAAGGAGACTTAATGGAACTAGAGGGATTTGCAGAGCTTTCGGCCGATAATCTGATTAAAGCGATTGAAAAATCAAAAATTGTAACCTTCCCTAGATTTATTGCTTCACTTTCTATTTCTCAAGTGGGGGAAGAGACGGCAGAAGATCTTTCCAGAAACTTTGGAACACTTGAAGTCTTGAGAAAGGCGAGATTTGAAGAGTTGGAAGCGATAGAAGGGGTCGGGCCCATAATAGCGAAGTCTGTTACTGATTGGTTTTCTGAAGCAGAAAACAAGAAACTGCTTGATGACTTGTTGAAACAAATCAAGGTGCTACCGTTTGAAAAAACTGAAACTTCTGGAAAGTTATCCGGAAGGACTTTCGTTCTCACTGGCACACTCTCATCCATGAGTCGCGACGAAGCAAAAAAGAAAATTAAGTCGCTTGGTGGCGATGTCTCCGAATCAGTGTCCAAGCTTACGAGCTATGTGGTAGCAGGGGATGATCCGGGGAGTAAGAAGGATAAGGCGGAGAAGCTTGGTGTGAAAGTTTTGTCTGAGACTGAATTTCTAAATCTAATTTAAGTAGGATTTTCATGTTAAAATAGCCGCATGGTTGATAAAAAAGAGATAGAAAAGCTTGCGCATCTTGCGCGGATAAAGATTCCAGACGAGGAAATCAGCTCTCTCACAGGCGAGATTGATTCTATCTTGGAGTATGTAAGACAAATACAGGAGGCAGGGCCTGACTCTTTGGAAACCGAGAATACATCAAACACGGTCAATATTATGCGAGAGGACGGGATTCCTCACGACTCCGGCATTTACAGCAAAGACATATTAGCTCAATCGCCGCAAACTGAAGGAGAATATATAAAGGTTAAGAAGATTTTGCCCAACTAATATGGTTGATTTGAAAGATCTCACTATTAAAAAAGCTCATAAGGCTCTGATAAAAAAGGAGTATAAAGTGATTGACTTGGTGGAATCTTATAAAAAAGTTATTGCGGAAAAGGATCCGACTTATCATGCGTGCTTAGAGGTTTTTTCTGACATAGATGATCAGGTTGAGAACGCCCAGAGGATGATTGATAATTCCAACACTAGCGAGTTGGCAGGCATTCCTTTCATACTCAAAGACAATATCTTAGTGAAAGGACATGTCGCGAGCGCCGGATCAAAAATGCTTGAGAATTTTGTCTCTCCTTATGATGCCACTGCTGTCCGCAAGCTAAAAGACGCTGGAGCGATTATCATCGGAAGGGCAAATATGGATGAATTTGCGATGGGAGTTTCCACAGAAAATTCTGCGTTTGGAACGACAAGAAACCCCTTTGACAAGAGTAGGGTCGCCGGAGGGTCTTCTGGAGGCTCGGCGGCAGCTGTTGCCTTAGATGAGACTCTTGTTGCGCTAGGTTCTGACACAGGAGGGTCTGTAAGACAGCCATCAAGTTTTTGTGGAGTCGTTGGCTTTAAACCTACATATGGATCGGTCTCTCGTTTCGGTCTCATTGCCATGGCAAGCTCATTTGATGTGATTGGGCCGATTACTAGAACTGTGGAAGATGCGGAGATTGTTTTTAATGTAATCAGAGGGACAGATGCGCTAGACAGCACATCTTTTTATCCGAAAGAGCCAAACAAAGTTTCTGAGAAAATTCGCGTTGGTGTCCCAAGAGAATTTCTCAGTATGGGAGGTATTGATGAGAGAGTTCTGAAGAACTTTGATGAATCTGTTGAAAGATTAAGGGATTTGGGTTTTGAGATTGTTGATATAGATCTGCCAAATATAAAATACGCTCTTTCGGCCTATTACATAATTGTCCCTGCGGAGGTTTCGTCAAATTTGGCTAGATTTGACGGAGTAAAATATGGGGCGCACTTGGAAGGAAAGGACGTCATAGATGATTATTTTGTTACAAGGGGAGGCAATTTTGGCAGGGAAGTGAGGCGCAGAATAATCTTGGGAACGTATGTGCTCTCTTCAGGATACTACGACGCCTTTTATCATAAAGCCAATGCTGTGCGAGATCGCATTAAGTCTGATTACAACAAAGCATTTGAGAATGTGGATGTGATTATTACACCTACCACTCCAGCCCCCGCTTTTAAGATTGGAGAGAAAGTAAATGATCCGTTGCAGATGTATTTGGAGGATGTATTTACCTGTCCTGTAAATGTATCTGGCAACCCGGCAATATCTGTACCTTGCGGATTTGCGGAAGTAGAAGGCGAAAAATTGCCGCTTGGGTTACAATTTATAGGCAGACCTTATGAAGAAGCAACTTTGTTTAAGACAGGCAAGCGCTTCCTCAACGAATCTGACGGTAGTATTTAAAAGCTAATAGCTAGAAGCAAAAGCTTGTACCTAGACATGGCTGATCCTAAAGACAAAGCAAAAGACAAGCCGAAAGGAGGAGCGAATCCGCTTCCTACTACTGACCCATGGGCGACACTCGTTATCATTTTCATTGTTGCGACTATAGTTGGGGGCATATATGCGCGTGTTGCGTCTTTATTGGAAAGATGGAAGGAGGGGAGACTTGGCTGGGAGGAGTGGCTGGCATCAATATTCGGAGATACTTTCATGGACGTAATGAAAATTATTTCCATTTTGATAAGTGTTCTCTCTGTTATAGGAATTGTAATATTGGTCAGGGCTCTGACAAAAATCAACAAGGCTCAAAATGAAATATACCGTCCCAAGATAGTTTCGGAGGGGGGAGTCGTGGAGTCGGAAGAACAACCCAAGAATCGCAGGTGGGAGAAGGTTGTTGAGCACATGAACTCTGAGAATCCCAATGATTGGAAATTCGCAATACTTGAAGCGGATATTATCTTAGACGAGCTTCTAGATTTTATGGGTTATCGCGGTGAGACAGTTGCAGATAAGCTGAAGTTGGTTGAATCTGGAGACTTTGATAATCTGGATGCAGCATGGGAAGCGCACAAGGTTCGAAATCAAATCGCGCATGAAGGAGCCGATTTCCTTATAACCGAAAGGGAAGCAAGGCGCGTCATCGCCCTTTATCGCAAGATATTTGATGAGTTTCTCTTTATTTGATTTCTCCATTGGCTAGATAGCAAAATCGTGGTATCCTCTTTCTGTCTTCAGATTTCTTGAAGAATATAGCGGGGTAGAGTAACAGTAATTCGTGAGGCTCATAACCTTAAGATCCAGGTGCGAATCCTGGCCCCGCAACAAGTAAACTGCTTTGCTTGTGTCAGGATTCGCAGGCCGGAATGTCTCTCCGTAGGCGAGCATGAGGCGGGGTAGCGACCGAGCTTTGCTTGAGTTGTGACCGAATCCTGGCCCCGCAACAAGTAAATTGAAAACAATCCCGCATTGCGGGATTGTTTTCATGAGGTATAGTATTGTGCATTGTCGGCGTAGCTCAGACAGTTAGAGCGGAGGACTCATAAGCCTCAGGTCACAGGTGCGACTCCTGTCGCCGACACAAATTGCTCTGAAATGGAAAATCTGTTACCTTATATGCCATTGCGGGCGTAGCTCAATTTGGTTAGAGCACTCCCCTGTCACGGGAGAGGCTGCCGGTTCAAGTCCGGTCGCCCGCGCAAACAAAAATTCGGGTATCTGCTGATGCTCGGATTTTTGTTTTGCTGGACGAAGAGCGGACTTGAACCGGGGAAGGGATCGGGAAACGGGAGTTTCCCGTGTGGGAAAACAGCGAAGCGTTAGAAACCGTGGGTTTCTAAAGCGCAACGAAGTGCGCAGTGAAATTCCGGTCGCCCGCGCTGATGAATTTTCACCATTAAATCCTTTAACCACAAGGATTTTTTGGTTCTAACCTGATATGCTTTTGGCATGAATGAGCAAGAAAGCATAAAAATTGAGTCGCCTGAGAGAGCTAGATTGCGAGAATTAGAAATGGAAGGAAAATTTCTCTTTCACGGTTCTGGATACAAAATTGATAGATTAAAACCAAGGCAAGCACACAACTATCCAACTAACTCAAAGGAAGAAAAAATACCCGATGATAAACCTGCGGTATTCGCAACCCCTTATGCTGATACGGCAATTTTTATGGCTGTAATAAATAAGCCGAATGCTCCGAAAGGTTCCAGAAGTGGGTTCAGTCATAACTCAAACGGTAAGCACGAATACAGAGCTACGCAAGGGACTATTGAACAAATACACAATGCTAAAGGGTATGTATATGTGTTTAATAAGGAGAAGTTCAAGATGCGTTCTCCAGCAGAGGGGCTCTCCTACAAAGCAGTTGAACCAGTTGAGGTAGTAGAGGTAAGCGAAGCAGATTTACCAGATATTACCATTAAGGATTTTTAGTAGTGAAATCAAAAGTGGGTATATAGATGACTATGTCGTTATTTTTCTTAAATCCAGTTCTTATGTTGTCTACCAGGTTGCGCATAGGTTTTGACTTAATAAATTCGCCACGAAAAGTTCACCCTATTCCGTGTAGAACACAAACGGGCAAAGCGGGTCTACGGGATGTAGAACTGGTATAATTTTCTAGAATGAAATATTATCTAAAAATTCTTTCTGTTCCCCTTCTTTTTCTTGTACTTTACTCCTCACTGAATCTGGTTTGGAAGATATTAGAATTACCGCGCACCGAAGAACTAATCGATGTAGTCGAAGGGCTGGTTTGATGCATTTGGCGCCCCAGCCCTCTTTCTTAGTTCTTTTTTGGAAGGAATTCTACTTGTTGGCAGTTACTTTCCTGGCGTTCTCGTGATCTTCTTAGGAGTATTAGTGGCTGATTCTGCGGCAGAAGCAGTGTTTGCCGTGTTTATCTGTACATTAGGCTTAATTATTGCTCATATAATAAATTATGTGTTGGGAAAGTATGGATGGTACAGATTGCTTGTTAAATTTGGGATGAAAGATGCTATCGAGCAATCAAAAAATAAGCTGGAAAAAAGAGGGCCTATCGCGATACCTTTAAGCTACTGGCTTCCAAGTGTTGGGGCTCTAACTAATACAGCAGCAGGGATAATCCATATGCCTTTTAAGAAGTTCTTACTGTATTCCGTGGCCTCCTCAGTTTTCTGGTATTCAGTTGTGGGTTTAATTGTGTACTCTCTGGGGGATAGTGCTCTCGAAATAGGCGGAGGGGGTACAGGGAATGCATATGTATTCATAATTATAGGGATTTGGATGCTGGGCATTCTTATTTTTGATTACAGAGAAAGAAAAACTGAATCTATTTCCAATGTCATTTCACCCAAGCAATAGAGCATAGTTCACTGCAGGATAAACCATATTGAGTATACGTTTGATATACTTCGATTAATGACTTTACCCACGCACATTCTCTTAGGGTTAGTTATTGGTAAAGTTACGGGTAATTATGAACTCGGCATATTTTCCTCTATTGCACCTGATTTTGATCACATTGCCTCATACATGAAGAGTGGGGTGTTGAAGAATCCAATCTTATTCTGGAAGACTGTTACCGACAGGGAAGATTCTTACGGGGATCAGAGAGGTATTTTGCATAATATTCTGGTATTCATAGTCTGCTCTATGATCCTGATTTATTTTTTTAAATTTATTGGTCTCGTGATTATGTTTGGCTGGCTCGGACATATTATTTTGGACATGCTTGATAATTCTGATTATTGGCCGTTTTATCCTAATAAGAAGATAGATATTAGGGGGCCGATTAAGTATTTTTCATTTCAAGAATTCTTATTTTTTGTCTGTTTACTAATCGTCTACTCCGTTATGTGAGAGTGGAAAGACTTCTGCCAAGGGGGAGCCAGGATGAAAAGTCTCAATCGGAACAATAGACTTTACAATGTTTATATGTAGAATCGAATTAGATTGTTCGGGAGTGGTCTTGAAAGGCCCATGCCTCTGAAAGTAGTAGCCTCCCACAGGGGACTAACATCGGCCAAGAGGGAGTAATTGCCCAGACTACTGTATAAGCAGGCCTACCATAGCCTGGCGAAGCTGGAGGTCCGGTTGATGGGTGGGGGAGCCAGCCTGTCAGCGATGAGAAACGGACGTAGGGATCACTGCCCGAACATTTTTGTTGAAGGCGCCAAAGTTTCTGGCGCCTTTTGCTTTGTGTGGTGGTGGATAAGTATTGATGAGTGTCTATATGTAATCGCGTATAATATATACAGGTAATTATTGTTAATTAATTTATATGTCAAACACACAGAGGGCAATTTGGGCACTTCGTATCGGTGTAGCTGGCGAATTTTTGGGTCATGCCGTCTTTGCTTTACAGGGGAAACCGGACTGGATTAAGTGGTTTTCAAATTTTGGAGTCAGTGATCCTTCTACGGCGGCAACCCTGCTCACGCTTGTGGGTATTTTGGATCTCCTAGTGGCTTTGACCATATTATTCAAACCTATTAAGCCAGTATTACTCTGGGCAGTATTCTGGGGCTTCTGGACGGCGCTTGTAAGGCCAATTGTAGGCATGCCAATCTGGGATTTCATTGAGAGATTCGCCAACTGGGCAGCACCTCTCGCCCTCTTCTATCTTATAAAGAACGAGAAAGGGCAATAGAAGGTGTTCTAAGGTAGTTTCAACCCAAAAGCTCGGCAAGTAAGTGCCGAGCTTTTGGGTTGAAGCATTGAAAAAATGGTTTTACTGTAATATTATTTCGCTCACGCTGCCACGCCGGGGTAGTTCAGTGGTAGAACGCGTTCTTGGTAAGAACGAGGTCGAGAGTCCGATTCTCTCCTCCGGCTCAAGTTGCCACCTTAGCTCAGTTGGTAGAGCACCACTTTCGTAAAGTGGGGGTCCAGAGTCCGATTCTCTGAGGTGGCTCTAGGTGAAAGAAGAAAAAGAGAAAAGAATAATTGAGATTGAGCAGGCAATGAATCTGCCGGATTTTTGGTCTGATAAAGATAAGGCTCAAAGAATGTTGAGGGAGCTAGAGAATCTTAGAGACGAAGTGTCTGGGGTGGGAAAATACGACAAGGGGGACGCAATCATGACCATTTTTTCCGGCGCGGGAGGAGATGATGCCGAGGATTTCTCAAGCATGCTTCTTACAATGTATTTGAAATATATTTCAAAAATGAATTGGGTTTTTTCGCTAGTACATGAAAATAAAAATGATCATGGAGGATATAGGAACGTGACGATTGAAATTAGGGGCAAGAATGCATACGGAACTCTGAAGAATGAATCCGGAGTACACAGACTTGTACGTATCTCGCCGTTTAATGCCAGTCAAAAGAGACACACATCATTTTCAATGGTTGAAGTAATACCAAAATTTGAAAAGACAGGTGAGATAGTAATTCCAGAAACTGATCTGCGTTTTGAACTCTCGCGTGCCGGAGGCCCAGGGGGGCAGAACGTGAATAAAAGAGAGACAGCCGTGCGAGTAGTACATATTCCGACCAATCTTTCCGCCCATGTGACTTCTGAACGTTCTCAAGCCCAGAATAAGGAGAAGGCAATAGCAATCCTCACAGGTAAGCTTTATAAGCGTATGGAAGAAGAGAGGATTGCCAAGGAGAAGGGCATGTATATCTCTAAGACGACGCAAATAGAATGGGGCAATCAGATTCGTTCTTATGTCTTGCATCCCTACAAAATGGTAAAAGATCATCGCACAGATACTGAAACTTCCAAAGTAGATGCGGTACTAAACGGTGAAATTGACGAATTTATTGAGGCGGAAAAGGCTTTGTAGAGCTAAATTGTAGTTTATATTCTTCGCGTGTTAGAATAGAAAGATAATGATCTATTTCGATAAGGTTTCAAAAGTGTATCCGGATGAATCTGTGGCACTTCAGGATGTTACTTTTGGCATAGAACCGAAAGAATTCGTTTCCATCGTGGGGCATTCTGGGGCCGGAAAGACCACTCTGGTACGGCTTATCTTGGCTGAGGACCGACCCACTGCAGGACAAGTTTTCTTCGGTTCCACGGATATTCACTCTCTAAAGCACTCAGAGATACCGGAATACAGGCGTAAAATAGGGGTAGTGTTTCAGGATTTTCGCCTCCTGCCCAATAAAAATGTCTATGAGAATATTGCGTTTAGTATGGAGGCTGCAGGAAGGACAGATGAAGAGATTGAGTCGGATGTTCCCCATGTTTTGGAGCTTGTAGATTTGGGGAAAAAGATTTGGAATTTTCCTCACGAGCTTTCAGGCGGTGAAAAACAGCGTGTTGCAATAGCTCGCGCAATTGTAAACCAGCCGGACATTGTCATTGCGGACGAACCGACAGGAAACTTAGACCCAGTAAACACTTATGAGATTGTTCAGATATTGAAGAAAATAAATGATTTGGGTACGACTGTGATTTTGACCACTCATAATAAAGGAGTGATTGACTCTCTTGGACGTCGCGTCATTGCCATGGAAGATGGTAAAGTAGTAAGAGATGATAGACAGGGTAGATACTCAATTTAATTTTTAAAATCAACAATGCTTTGGGTTAATGTAAAAAGAATAATAAGAAGCGGATTTCTAAATTTTGGCAGAAATGCTTTTGTTTCGCTTTCTTCCGTGTTGGTGATGGTCATCACCCTTTGCACCATTGGAGCGCTTATTTTCGTATCGGCAATTTTAAACGCCTCGCTCCAAGAGATAAGGGACAAGCTGGATATAAACGTCTATTTTATAACCACAGCTCCAGAAGCGGACGTTATCACTTTACAGAAGACCTTAGAATCAATGCCGGAGGTGGCTCTAGTCACATATACTTCCCGTGAACAAGCATTGGAAGATTTCAAGAAGCGTCATGAAAACGATGAGACCACTCTTCAAGCGCTTGAAGAGCTAGGTGAGAATCCTTTGGGAGCCAGTCTCAATGTCAAAGCGAAAAATCCCGCGGAGTATCAAGGTATTGCCGATTACCTATCAAATGAATCTACACTATCAACGGACGGCACATCAATCGTAGACAAGGTTAATTATTATCAGAATAAAGTCGCCATCGATCGACTCACTTCAATAATTGATTCTGCAGAGAGACTGGGTTCTGTTTTGACTGTGGTATTGATAGTGATATCCGTGTTAATCACCTTTAACACTATACGTTTGGCCATATTTATCTCTAGGGAGGAAATATCAATTATGCGTCTAGTTGGCGCAAATTCCTTCTACGTGAGGGGTCCATTTGTAGTGGTGGGGACAATATACGGGGTGGTAGCGGCGATATTCACGTTATTGCTATTTTACCCCATTACTTTTTGGCTGGGTGGCGCTACCGAGAATTTCTTCATAGGACTTAATATTTTTGAGTATTACACAACCAATTTTGGCCAGATATTCATAATTATTCTCCTATCTGGCATGGCCATAGGGGCACTGTCAAGCTATCTTGCCGTACGTAAATATCTTAAAGTATAGAAGATGAAGCATCGTAAATATATCTTTGTTGTCGGAGGAGTAATGTCCGGAGTCGGCAAAGGTATAGCGTCCTCCTCAATTGCGAAGATTCTCCAAGTAAAAGGATTTAGAGTTACAGCTCTCAAAATTGACCCATATATCAATGTGGACGCTGGCACAATGAATCCCACGGAACATGGTGAAGTGTTTGTCCTTGATGATGGCGATGAAACTGACCAGGACATGGGAAACTATGAGCGGTTTCTTGACGTAGATCTTTCTCGTGTGAACTACATGACGACCGGACGTGTTTATGAGGAAGTTATTCGCAAGGAAAGGAATCTTGAATACAAAGGTAAGAACGTGGAGGTGGTGCCTGACATTCCGCTTGAGGTGATAGAACGTATTGAAAAAGCGGCGGATAAAGCGAGGGCGGACATCACGGTTATAGAAATTGGTGGAACAGTAGGAGAATATCAGAATATCATTTTTCTTGAGGCCGCGAGGATGCTAAAAAGCAAGCATCACGGTGATGTTGCATTTGTAATGGTTTCCTATCTGCCTGTCCCATCAAAGATAGGGGAGATGAAGACGAAGCCTACTCAGTATGCTTCTCGTACCTTGAATTCTGCGGGAGTGCAAGCTGACGTGATAATAGCAAGGAGCGAGGCCCCCCTTGATCAAAAGAGAAAAGAAAAAATTGCCGTCTTTTGTAACATTTCCGCAGATCGCGTGATATCTGCCCCGGATGTGAATAGTATCTATGATGTTCCGATAAATTTTGAAAAAGACCATTTGGGCGAAAACCTTTTGGAGGTACTCAATCTTCCGTCAAGAAGAAAGACTAATCTTAAAGAGTGGACTAAATTTGTAAAAAAGACCAAGAATGGCAAGAAGGTTATAAATATTGCTGTGGTAGGAAAATATTTTGATTCCGGAAGCTTTGTCCTTTCTGACGTATACATCTCCGTCTTGGAGGCATTGAAATTTTCCGCATATGCCAACAATGTAAAGCCCAAACTTACTTATATTAATTCTAAAGATATTGAGAACAAGAAATTCAAAGTTGCCGAGCTCTCAAAATATGATGGATTGCTTGTCCCGGGAGGCTTTGGAGAGGCGGGAGTAGAGGGAATAATAATGGCCATTCGCTACGCAAGAGAGCGTAAAATGCCTTTCTTTGGGCTCTGTTATGGCATGCAACTTGCAGTTATTGAATTTTCTAGGAATGTTTGCGGATGGAAGGATTCTCATACAACCGAAATCAGCAAGAGCACAAAGCATCCTGTAATTGACGTCATGCCGGAGCAAAAGACGTATTTAGCTAATGGTAAATTTGGCGCGACAATGAGACTCGGTGCGTACACTGCCATATTGAAAAAAGGTTCTCTTGCTTACAAATCGTATGGTTCAAACCAGATTTCCGAGAGACACAGACATCGCTACGAAGTGAATCCGGAGTACATTGCATTGATTGAAGACAAGGGGTTAATCTTTTCCGGCAAGTCAAAGGACGGTAGGCTATGTGAGATTGCAGAGCTTCCAGCGCGAGTGCATCCTTTTTTCCTAGGCACGCAGTTCCACCCTGAATTTAAAGCACGTCCACTTAAACCGCACAAACTTTTTACAGCATTCATCAGAGCGACAATTAAGCACAGTAGGAAGAAGTAATAGTTTCGACGATCTAGAGCCACAAGTTTAGGCGGGTGAACCCGCATCCTTTGTTCTCAGCTTTTATTCGAGCCTGCATCAAGAACGCTAAGCAATCTTGAACTTCATCTTCCTTGTGAGCTTCTCTAACTTATCAATGTCTTTTTCTATATTTTTCAGACCGAATTCAAAAAATTTAGGATCTGATACATTAATACCGATAGATTTGAAGATATTTTTAGGACTCATTGACCTGCCAGCTTTGAGGAATCTCTCAATCTTCTTTGCGGTATTTTTATTTTCATTCCACATCTCAAAGAGCGCTTTGCTTACTATTTGTCCGTAAGCATAGCTATAGACGTAAAAGAAATATCTAATATGCGACCATGGTATGAAGCCATAACCATCCCTATCAGTTACTTCCACTGATGCTCCTAGATAAGATCGCAGGTGCTTTGCCAATAGCTTTGCAACTTGTATCCCCGAGAGTTGGCCCTCTTTCCTTATCCGCTCATGTAATTCGTCTTCAAAGTTGAAGAGAGCGATTTGACGGAAAATTGTTGCGATATCTCCCATAATTTTATTGTGTAGAAATATGATTTTTTCCTCATTGTTCAGTTTCTCTTCAATTTTTGATTGCGTAACCTGCTCAAAAAAAGTGCTGGCTACCTCCGCGGTTGATGTGGAGAAGCCTCTATACCTATGAGGTTGCGTCTTAGCCAGTTCTCCATGAATCGCGTGGCCAATTTCATGGCCTAAAGTCTCAACAGATCTCAAATCGTCGGTGTGGTTAAGCAATATAAAAGTGGGCAAATCACCCGATTTTGCGCAATAGCCTCCTGATTGCTTTCCTTTATACGGATAGACATCTATCTGACCGTTTTTGAGATATCTATCTAAAATGTCCGAGTAAGAGCCATCCACATCTCCAAGTGCACTCCTCACAATCTCCACGGTATTGGCGAAATCAAACTTCCTTTTAATTTTGCCTATGGGCGCTCCGCGGTCGGGGAGAGTGATTCTCTTCTCTCCGATTAGCTTTGCGTGAAGTTTGTAGAATCTATGGCTTATGGAAAACTTCTTTGTAATCATGGACACTAAGGCCTCTACTTCTTTTTCGTCATTTTCATAAGAGAGAATAGTGGCGCTATACGGTTTTTTGAAGCCGCGTCTCTTGTCCATCACCTTCTTGAAATTTACAATTGCATTTATCTCTGCTTCGGCCAAATGGTTTATAGATTCCAGTGTTTGAATTATTTCCTTGTGTAGGGCTATGCGCTTGGCTTTTGGAAGCTCAGAGATAATGCTCATGGCCTTGGATATGGGAATCATTCCTTTGCCGAACTTAATCATCTGTTTAGAGAGCAGTTTCTCTTGGCTGTCTACCCACATGCTATAACTTGTCTGCCCGAGAAGCGAGACGAGCTGTTCCTCCTTTTCTGAGAGATTATATTTTGCAGTCCTAAATATATTTTCCAGTAAGTATTTATATGGTTTCAATTCAGATGCCTTTAGATATTTTCCGTGTTTTTCTTTTGGGATGTTTGCAATGCGCAAGTGAAAGAACTCCAACTTGTTGGATGCCTCTGTCAGTCTTTCATCTATTTTTGTCAGAAGAGCTCGAGCTTTCTCATTTTGCGACTCAATGTCCAGCAGACGGCTAAAATAAAATTCAGGATCAATTTTTGACAACCCCTGACTGATCTTCTCTTTGCTAGCCAGGGCCTTGGCTAAGTTCTTAGGTGTCTTGGTGAAATCTTTATTTCTGTATATTTTGGCAAAATTATCGTATTCACGCTCAATAGTTCTGACGTCTCTTTCAATTCTCGGATTATTTAAACCTGTGTATAGGAGGTTTAAGTTCCACTTCGTTTTATATGGGGTTTTGGTCTTTCTGGCCATACCAAGTTTAGTTTACACTACACTCTCAAAAAACCTCCAGCTTGTAAATCCCAAAGTTTTTTATACAAACTGCCGTCTGTTTTTGAAAGCACTTCATGTGTGCCTTCCTCAATTATTTTGCCATTTTCCAAGACTATGATTCTGTCCATTTTCCGGATGGTAGAGAGCCTGTGTGCGATTACGATTGTTGTCTTGCCCTCCATTAGTTTATCAAGCGCGTCCTGAATCATGGATTCAGAATGCGAATCTAAGCTTGATGTAGCTTCATCTAATATTAAGATTGGAGCGTTTTTAAGAATGGCACGCGCAATTGCAATGCGCTGTCTCTCTCCGCCTGAAAGTTTTATTCCTCGTTCTCCAACGAGAGTTTCATATTTCAATGGAAGTGATTCAATAAATTCATCGCAATGTGCGAATCGCGCAGCTTCCATTACCTCACTGTCACTTGCATCACGTCTGCCATAGCGAATATTCTCCAGAAGGTTTCGGTGGAAAAGTATGGGGTCTTGGGGGACTACAGAGATAGAAGCACGTAAACTTTGTTGTGTTACATGGTTTATTTGCTGTCCGTCGATTAGTATTCTACCCGAAGACAAGTCATGAGCTCTTGTAAGGAGTTTGACTATTGTGGACTTTCCCGCCCCTGATGGTCCGATGAGAGCCACTCTCTCCACTCCCAATATTTAGGTTGATGTTCTCTAGGACAGACCTATCTTCATTGAATCCAAACGACACATCTTCAAATTTTATGCTACCAGCTTCAACTTTTAGGGTTTTGGAGTTCGGGAGATCTTGTATTTCATGTGGAAGCTTTAATATCTCTACCATCTCCTTAGCGTCAGCAAAACTCTCATAGATACTTCTCACGATTCGGTTGAAGTCCCAAAGTCGATGGGCTAGGCTCAAGATATAAAGCTGAATGAGTATAAATGTACCAACAGAAATTAAGTCTCTACTCCAGTACTTTATCGCAAAATAGAACAGGTAAAATTCGACGATAAATATAAGTCCGGACAATACCGCGTCAAGAACACTGCCTATGTTCCAGTTTCTATTTTGTATTCTCGCTTGGTTATTTGTAACTAGCTTAAAGCCGTCGTACTCATATGAGGAGCCAGTAAATGCAGATACAGTGCTTTGGTTTGATATGGTGTCGGCTAAACGCGCTGTCGTAGCGGAGTCTGCAGAAGCCGCTTCAAGATCATATTTAAGTTTCCATCTAGAGAATATGTAGCTAAAAATCATAGCAACCAGTATCCAGCAGAGGACCACATATCCCATTTCTGGTTTTTGGAGAAAAATGATTAACAAGATACCGATGACATTAACAACGAGTGGAATCAGGTTGAATAGCAGTGTGTCATAAAGTTTTTCAAATGCTCTACTAAATCGGTTGACCTTTTGTACCAGCGCTCCTGAGAAATTGTTGGCGAAAAAAGAATGGGAATGGTCAATCATATGATTGAATGAAATCTGTTTCAGGTTTGCCATTGCCCCAGCTTCGATACTAGACATTACAAACATCCCTGAACGAAACGTAACCCATACCATGCTGTGGATAATAGCGATGAGAGTAATAATATGGATCAGCTCCTGTGCAACGAGTGTTCTATCTTCTCCCGCGGACAACAGATCAAAGAACTTTTTGTATTGGAGGGGCACGAAAAGGTAAATAACGCTGTTAGCAAGAAATAATATGATAGTAAGAAAGAATGACCATTTTTTCGGCCTAAGTCCCTTCCAAAAGACACCCAATACGTCAGTCAAGCTTACTTTTGGGACGTTTTTCATGTAGATCTTAGTAGACATAGATGCCCAATATATCACAGCTTAACATCTGAAAAAACGGGTTTTAGCTAGAATAAACCAATGTTATAATTAATTTATGAACAAAAATACATATTACAAGAAACAGCTTTTAACGCTTATCATTGTTGCTCTGGCATTACAGGGAATCATTTCAATGTTAGGTGTATGGGGTTTGTATCCAATTCAGAAGATGTTTCTCTGGGCAGTAAGACTTTTTCTGCTAATTGAGCTTATATACGGCATTATGAACTTTTCAAAAGGTGATAATAAGCCTTTGCCGTTTATCGGTAAGTATGGAGAAAAAGCTTTCTAGAGATCTTTGGGAGCTTAGCTTCCAAAACTAGACTCAGCAAGCTTCAGAGCTAGTTTTGCATAAAAGATTATATTTGAGGTAATCCCATCAAGTTTCTCAATTTCGTCAGCTCCGCACCATCTCCATATATCTTCTGGATTCTCTGGGGTTACTTTGTCTGTTGAAGCTATACCGACAAAGAAAAACGAAATATGTTCGTGGGTATCTGATATTTTGTGCCGATTAACTCCAATAGGAGGGATGAGCTCCTTTCCACGATCTTCTGGGGCAACTTTATTTCTGGTGTCCAATAACTTGATATCAAGTCCAACCTCTTCTTTTACTTCTCGTACGGCCGCTTCATTCAGATCTTCATCTAGTTCGATATGTCCACCTACCGCAAGCCAAATGTTGTATTTATCGTGTTTCCTGATGAGGACTTTGTCTTTGTAGACGACAAAAACATCGGCGCAAAAATCAATTTTCTCGTGAATGTGGGGCATTATTTTTTAGCGATTGATTTAATATCCTCTACTATTTCGGGAAATTCCTCAGTAGCGAAATGCCCCCTGTCTTCAAAAATCTTTACTTCTGCATTTGGAAGCGCCTCTTTGTACCTATTTACATCATCAAACGGAACTACAAAATCATCTTTACTGTGGTACAGACAAATTTTGTCAGTTTGGAGATCTAACTCTTTAGGTAATGAAAAAGTAGCTAGACCGTATCCCTCAGTGTCTTTATCGTACACTGCCGCAACAAGTAGAACCGCTTTCAATTTTTTAGGAAATCTGTTTTCAGATAAATATTTTGCAACAAAAGCGCCTCCTAGCGAATGCCCGATAAGAATTAGGCTGTCGTCTAAAAAGGGGAATAATTTTTCAAACCAAATCTTCCACTCTAAATATTGGGCATTAGATTTATTAGGCATAGCAGGAGCAATCACTTCAAAATCATCACCAAGCACGTCTTGAAGGTTCTCTCTCCACCTTCTTTTCTTAAAATATTCTAGACTGACTTCATATTTTTTTAAGAAGGAGATGTACTCTCCATATGTCTCAAAGGTATCTCCACCATGTACCACAACGACTTGCTGTTTTGTCTCCATTGAGTTATTTCAAGTAAAGATTATAAAAAAGGCTGGCTACAGTGATAGGGCCGACTCCGCCCGGAACGGGAGTGAGAAGGGAAGCCTTTGTCGCGCAAGCTGGATCTATATCCCCAGCAAGTTTGCCTTCCTCTCCGCTTGTGCCTGCGTCTATTAGTATTGCTCCATCTTTAATCATGTCTTGTTTAATATAATGCGAAACACCAATTCCAGAGATTACGATGTCGGCCTCAAGTATTGATGAGAGCTTGTGTTCCTGAATAGAATTCTTGTCTAATACTTCATGTTCAATTCCATTTCTTGAGAGGTACATACTTACGGGCTTGCCCACTAGACGACCAAATCCTAAGATGGCGATTTTTTTATTCTTTGGGTCAATTTCATGTTTCTTGAAGATCTCTTTGATAGCTCTTGCCACAGGTGGCATGCGCTCTGTCATTCCAAGTTTATAGGATTCCTTGGCTTGCATCCCGAGCATGTCAACGTCTTGAACGCTTTGCACAGCGTCAAGCAGTGTCTCTGTCACAAATGACTTGTTTACTGGCAATTGCACGACGATTCCATCGTATCCATTACTTGATAGTTTTTTTAGAAAATCTACAGCTTCTTCGGTATTTGAAGCGGCACCTTCTATGGACTTTGCTTCAATACCAAGTTCTTTGGCAAAACGCATCTTCTTTTCGACGAAGCTCCTACTAGCCAAATTGCCTCCAAATGATACGAAGCAAACTTTTTTAGAGGGCATGTTTTGAGCAAGCGAATGTATTTTCTTAATCAGATTATTGGCAATCTCTTGGCCGTTTACGATTGTCGCTTTCATATAGGAAACCAATATAGCACAAAACTAATTTTTCATATCTGGAGCTAATCTGGAGACTATGTCTTTCCATCCATGGACGCGAGTAATCTTAGGGTGTTTCGGAAAGTTTTGATTCCATGGGCTATCAAAAAGAAAAGCATCAGTTCCGTTTTCCGCCACATCCAATGTGTTTTCAATGTGGTCGTCAATAAATACATCTACGTTAAGAGACTTGCACGCCTCAGATTTCAGGATTTTTTTGTTTTCTCCATGAAATAGATTTGTGAAAAAAACATGGTCAAATAAATTTGGAAAATGTCGGTCTAGCCATGATTTCACCTTGCTTTCATGCTCAATTGGTCTTGAGGTTATTATGACCAGGGAATGATTTTTCTTTAGCAAGGCTATTCCAAATTGCGAGTCTTCAACAGGTGGCGCTTCCCAATGGATTTCGGTTTCATAAAAGTCTAAAACTCTTTGCTTGGCTTGCTCAGGCGTCCCTCCCCAGACCTCCCAAAGATTGAAGGATATAGCGTGCTTTCGCTCAAAGGATGTTCCAGCACACATATTGTGATAGGTATACAGAGTCGGGCTGAAGTCCATCAGAACATCATCAAAATCTACACCGATTATTCTCTTTCTTTGCATTGTTCTAAGTTTTATTCAAAAGTTAAAAGTAAGATCATCGCGCCTATACCCGCGAGAAGGGCGATAAATTGAAAGACCGATCTTCCGCCCGTCTTTGTCTTATGAAGCTCGGGCATTAGGTCACTCAATGCAATATAAATAAATCCTCCGGCTGTTATTGGCAAGAGCCAGTAAATCAGATTTGATGTTGAGTTTCCAATTATGATGGCAACTGCCGCTCCCAATATGGCAAACAATGCAGATAAAAAATTTAACCATATGGCTCTCTTCTTGGTATAACCCGAATGGAGAAGAACTCCGAAGTCTCCTATTTCTTGAGGTATTTCGTGCAGAATTACGGCCAAAGTGGTAGCAGTACCGATTTCAATGCTTGCCATATATCCCACAGCAATAATCAAGCCATCTATAAAATTGTGAACACCGTCAGAAATAAGAATCATTCTCCCTGTTGGATGCACTGTCTCCTGTCCATGATCTTCTATTGCGTGGTGGTGCCAATGGAGAAATTTTTCAAGTAGAAAAAAGATGAGGATACCTGAGATTATGAGAATGGGGGCCTGCGTTTGTACAACAGGGTTTTCAAAGACCTCTGGAATCAGATGGATGAACGCGTCTCCGAGCAATGCTCCGGCGGCCAGGCTTACTAGTAGGAAGATATACTTCTTCAAGGTATTCTCATTAAGGGATAATGTAAAAATACCGACTAAAGAGAGCAGACTTACTAGGACAACGCTTCCAAATGAATATATGTATATTTCCGACATGTACCTATAATATCAGATGAAATTCAAAGCAAAACCCGAGACTATTGCCTCGGGTTTTGCTTTGAACACGAAATCTATAGATTAGGAGAGATGCTTTGAGACAAGCTTAGTCATCTCAAACATGTTCACTTGATCCTTGCCGAACACCTTCTTGAGATTTGCGTCGGCATTGATATTTCTCTTATTAGCAGAGTCTTGAAGCCCATTTTTCTTGATGTATTCCCAGAGCTTCTTAACAACCTCAGATCGTGGCATCGGGCCAGCACCCACTACAGGAGCAAGGTCAGCGCTTACGTT
>MHVX01000023.1:13021-19305 GCA_001823875.1 Candidatus Zambryskibacteria bacterium RIFCSPHIGHO2_12_FULL_43_12b | reverse complement strand
TGTCTATACCCATATTTTGTAAGAATTGGAGCATTTCATTCTGCACTCCAGCTCCATCCCCATCTGAAAACTTCTCTAACTCAATAAAAGTCCCAAGCTCTTCCACCCGATCTAAGCAAATCTCGTAGTCTCTGTATTTGGCTTTTCTTCTAATCTTATTAACCCTCACCATTTCTTTATAACCCATGAGTTCGAGCGCCTCGCGAAATATTTTTGGATCACTGATCTCCACTTCTCTCTCAATAGAATCTAGTTCGTTATCTTGAGACTGCTTCAGTGTAAAGAGATATTTTTCACTTGATTGGCGTATTCTCAATACATTCTTACCTTGTTGATGTTTGGCAAAGTCACCGTAGCTTTCGTCAACAAAAATTATGTCCTTTTGGATTATAGGTTCAGTGAATTTACAGCCGAGCTTAGTGAATTCCTCAATTATCTTATTAAAGTCATTTACTTTAAGTTTGATTTCTATTTCTCTTTGCATACTCACGATTGTAGCAAAGAAGAGTTACTTCGTCTTGATTACGGTGGAAGATGGAAGACTGGCCCTTATTTTTGCTAGGTCAGCTTCGGAATAGCTGTTGCCAGAAATGTCCAGAAGCTTGAGCTTGGAGAGATTGCCGAGTTCGTATGGGAGTCCTGTCAGTAAGTTGTTTGAAAAATTTAGGATCTCAAGGTTTTCTAGTCGCCCTACTTCTGCTGGCACGCCAGTGAATTTATTATTGCTTAAATCAAGAGTTTTTAGATTCTTGAGTCTTCCAACCTCTGCCTGAAGAGCTCCTTCTAATGAATTGTGTGACAAATCTAGATTTACCAAGTTTGTCATGTCAAAGATGTATGAAGGAGCCTTTGTAAGTCCCTTGCCACTAAGGTCTAGGGTCGCGCCACTTGCGTTTGATGTTGGCTTGCTGGTGTCGACTTCTTGTGTCGTATTCGTATTCGACGGATTAGTATCTGACTGCCTGCTCATCGCATAGCCGCCGCCGAATAAAATGACTAGTATAACCGCGATTATGATTGAGAATTGCATAGAGATAGTTTTGATTAGTTTGTAAATTAGAAGCAACTTTGAGCTTTGAAATAATCTGTAGCCGTGGGGGAGGCTCCATTCTGTATCTCGGCTGTTCTTTCTTTGCCTAGCTTTGTTTCAAAGCAAGCAATCATTTCTGGGGTAATCTTAGAAGGCAGTTTTGCTGGATCCACTCCTATTTTCTGGAGCAATTCTTCTTGTGTCTCGGAAAGCAGGGGGTTCCTGTCAGTTGAGACGTTGGAAGCGTCTTTTGATGACATAGAAGAAGCGTCTCCCGTCAAAATCGATTTAATTCCGAAGGTATTTGTGAAATATAGATATCCGAAGATAACTAGGATAATGAAGAAGATTACCCCCAGAAATACAAAGAAGTAGTTTAATAATCCTTTCATACTTAAAGCATAGCACGTAAAGTTGCATTGGCTTATGCACGTCTCGCTTGCTAGAATTCCATTATGTATAAGGAGATTGATCTAAGTATTTTTCCTCCAGAACGTGAAACTGGACTCAAAAATTTGTACCGCTACAGCATGTTTGAGGTCATGTTTTATCGTCCAAATCTCTGGGAGCATTCTCATCGAGTCTCATGGTTAGTGGAGGAATTGGCTCCTGTGGCTCAAAAATATTTTGATATAGATATTGAGAAGGCGAGAGTCCTTGCTCTTGTTCACAATGATGCTGAGATGATTACTGGAGACGTACAGGCAGGGCATAAAGCGCGAATGACGGAGGAGAAGCTAAAAGTTATTGAATTAGCCGAAGAGAAAGCAATAGAAATTTTGGCAGAAAAATATCCGAAGCAGGTGCATGGCTATGAGTATAGGGATTTACTTATGCGAGCTCTCAAAAAAGATTCAATAGAAGCACAGTTAGTGATGTATACAGACAAGCTAGATGCCCTTTGTGAGAGTATGCACGAATTATTCGCAGGCAATCTGTCGTTTATACGATCTATGATGTTTTACGTAGATATCTTTGCACAATTCCCCAAAAAATTTCCACAATTGACTTCTTTGCTATCAAATAAAGATTCTCCTTTTGTCTACATCAAAGATAGAACCAATCTGGACAAATCAGAGTATAAGAGATACAAACAATTGGATAAGCCTTATACCCAAGACTCTATCGTTCTCGAGACTGATTTTCCGTTCTATGATTCTTGGAAAAAGATGGTAATAAAAAGAGGGAAGATTGATTGGCTGCTTAATCAAAGAGAATTATTACCTAAGTCAACGAGTTAAAAACATTCTCACATTCTTGAGAATGTGAGAATGTTTTTGGAGAGACTAGCGATTATGATCAACCTCTCCGTTATTTAGTATTCCTACTGCATTTGAAAGAATCTTGTATCTTGCTTTCAATTCATCATGTCTCTCTGGAGAGATATTTGACTCAGCTTTTAATATATTGAGTTTTGCCACAATAGGAATTAGACCAAGTCTTGCAGGTTCTCGGATGAGGTGATTAGGAGCGTCCTCCGAAGCGAGCTCAGTAATGGAATGCAGTTCAGAAAGAGAATGAGTGGCTTCAAATGAAGCTATCATCTCTTCAAATTCTGCAATTTCTGGTCCATCCTCCCTCCTTTCTGAAAGGGGGATCTCCACAACAGGATGAGTCTTTATCCAATGTCGGTACCTACCTTCTTGTTCTTGTGCTTCTAGTTTCTCTGGACTAGGCTCTTGGGGTATTTCTTCATTCATAGATACAGTATATACGATTAATTTAGTACAGAGTTTATCCATGCTCATAACCGAAGTGAAACCTCGGTCATTAGAGAGTTCTTTGTAAGTCTGTCTGCTTCTCTGGAGATTTGTATATCAAGGATAGTGAAAGGGAAGCTATTACTAAACCAAAATCACGCACTCCAATGGCAGTTAATCCAAGGTCAAACATGATCGGTATGAGGTGGAGTCCGAGGACGAGACTGATTAAACGTGTCCATATACCCATTGCTAGCATGCTTCCAAGGATTACTTCAAATGCTCCGTTTCCCAGGACAATGAATGCCGGAGGGATATGGAGAAGATTCACTGCCCATTCAGGGACAATCGAGACCCAGCGAATGCTATCAAGGAGTTGTGAAAAGCCAAACCAGAGAAAAACAGCTGAAAGGCCAAGACGAAGCAAATATGTGCCCAATTCAAATCTTGTTAATTTAAAATTCATATTATTTTATTTCGCCAAGGTTCCTATTTTAAATCCTGCTAGAAATTTCGCTGGCTTTGATTGGCTTCCGTGCTGGCCGTTGTAGTCGCTTGAGCCGTCTTTACCACAAAGTGAAAGAATCACTTGCTCACCACCTGGATGGTTCGGTATCCAACTTGTAAGGTCATACACATTCCCATTTATTGCAGACCAGCAGCTTGAACGTGAGTTGTGAGCTCCAATTTGCGTCATAGTGATTCCAGAGGTCTGTGCGGGTGTGGCTGATGGTGTTGGAGAAGTTGGCGTAGAAGAAATTGGGGCACTTGCACTGTCATCATCCTCCTCCTCGTCATCATCAAACCTTTTTGTGTTGGTTACGTTGGTCGGCGGATTTATCTGGGATTCTCCAGTTGTACTGTTTGAATCACTAAGAAGTGTATTTTGGTTTTCACTTGGAACAAAAGGCGGTTCTTTTGTAACATTAACAAGCGTGCCTGTCCCAGCGATCATTGCCAGACCTATGATGATTGAAATTATGTGACTCTTCATTTGGCAATTATAACAATTTTGTAATCTACAACGAAGGATTATTTTAGGAAATCAGATGATTATTTTTATCAAACATTCCGGCGAGTTCTGTTACTGTGCGGAAAGCGTTTATCGTACCAACTTCTTCTGGAGCGATGAATCTTATTTCTACACACTCATCTGAGGGCGTGAAATTTAAGTCTTTTACTTCAATTTCAAATATTAGATTTAATGTCCAGTTGTCATCGGTATTCTTGCCGAGCAAGTAGTATGACGGAAGAGGACTCACTTTTGTTACTTCAAGACCCATCTCTTCCCTGATTTCCCGCCGCAGACCGTCTATTGGGTTCTCACCCCAGTCCAGTCCTCCGCCAGGCAATTCCCACCATCCACCTTCCTCAAGAGTGGTAAGGAATTTAGTACGAGTCTCATCAAGGATTAGCCCTTTTATGCTTACTCTATAGAATGTATTTGGAATTTGTTTTTTCATAAATTAACAGCAAAACTCTAAGGCATTATACCTTCGGAGATTTGATAATAGCTTCCACACCTGAAGTTTCTTCTATAAAAAAATCTGTGCCATCTGCAAGCATTTTGACAAAGGCGCCGTTTTTAACTGATCCTGAAGGAAGTTTACCAAAGCGCTCTGGGTCAATATGAGATATAAGCACTCTCATTAGACCTCCGTGAGCAACAACCAAGACTGTCTTACTAGGATTTATGACAGCTATTTCACGAAGAAATGTGAGGGTCCTGCTGATGAGTTTCATATCATTTTCCGCCCCCATCAAATCATGGTGTGTTTTTCCCATCGCATTAGTCAAATTGGCAAGTTCTTCTTTGGCTTCCACGGCTCGACGTTCATATTCACCGGCAGGTTTGCCTTCAAAAGCTCCAAAGTGTCTCTCTCTGATTAAATGTGATGTTTGAACGGCCAGTTTCCTCTCTTTACTCAAGATTTCCGCGGTCTGTTTGGTTCTAAGCAAGTCAGACGAATAGGCAGCGTCAAAAATAATATCTTTGAGCTTGATTGACAAGTCTTCTATCTGAGCTTTACCTTTCTCTGTCAGAGGCACATCATAGTGGCCCTGCATCAATCCTAAAGCATTTCCTTCAGCTTCACCGTGTCGAACTATATAAAAAGTGCAATAACTGCTTTTATCCGTCATCTCAATATATTTAATCGGTCATTTGATATTTTCGTAACACATTATCGACGCTGGTAATGTATGAAATATTAAATACTCTAGTTTTGTAATTGTTGGGAATCTTTAACGCGTAATCTCCAAGTATAAAATTCCCAGCCCTCAAGAATGACAAAAGATAGGACAATAATAAACACGACTATAGGATCAAAAGGTTTGCCTAACAAATAGTAGAACGTATAGAAAATCCCGTAACCCAAAAAATCTGCGACCAGATCAACAATCTGATTGATAGGGGATTCAATCTTTGACACAAACTCAATGATCTCCCATCCCAGAAACAAGACACTTGAGATGAAGAATGACCAGCCTAGGGATATTCCCATTAGATAAAGCAGCGAGCCAGCTGATATTCCGCTCAACAAGTGATTGATAGTCCAGAAATCAATCCATCTACCTTCCATCCATAAGTCTTTCTTCATTTTTTTCTTGTCCATGTATTTTACTACGAAATCTCATATATAGGTTGTGAGACACTGTGATAATTTCCTAAGGTTTATTGATAATCATCAAAGCTGGTACATATAATACTTTCATATTTTCCAAATTAATCTCTTTAACTATAAAAAAAAATGGCCACCTCGCACCGAAGTGCGTGGTGGCCATATGTGCTACTACCTCCCCATGAGCCTCGCCCAGTTCTTCTTCACTTCGAACTCAACGTTTCCGGCCTTGATGTCGTCAACAACGGCAGGATCATTCTGTTCGTATTCCGGGTATACCTCACGGATGGAGGCAATGACCGGAAATTCGTGTCCCGTGAACGGACCGCTTTGCGGTGTGTAGATCGTATCGTACACTGGCGAGCGGTTGAGCGCGCCGACGAGGAGTGCGATGTCTGCGCCGGTCACGGCGATCTCGGACAGGGTGTTGTCGGTGTTCTGGAAGTTGTTGTAAACATCTTCCGCGATAGCAACGCGCTCACCTTGCTCGAAATCAAACTGCGACAGGTCCCAGGTGTATTCCTGTTTCTTGCCAGCCTCGGTCGGTTTCGGCTTCTTGTCCGCATATGCGAATCGCTTGCAAGCGACGAGTGCGAGCATTTGGCCGAACGTCCGGCCACCGTGCGGGATGCCGCAGACAGTGTCAAACGAATCAAGCAAACCCTGATCACGTAGCTTGATATAGGTTGCTTCGGCAAATGCCTCAACAGCCTTCGGGTGAACTTCAATCCGCCGGAAGTTGAAGTAGATGTCTCCAACGAGATTCCGTCCCTGACTGTCTTTTCCAGCGTAGGCGACCAGAGGTCCCTTGCGCACGAAGCCGACTTTCGGACAGATATACACCGCATCACAGCGTCTTCCGAGCTCCAGGAGATTTTCTCCTGGGAATGGAATGATTGGCTTCATGCCGATGCTCCTACAGTTGCAGCGGCG
>MHVX01000023.1:10167-12967 GCA_001823875.1 Candidatus Zambryskibacteria bacterium RIFCSPHIGHO2_12_FULL_43_12b | reverse complement strand
TGGGTGACCTGTCTGCCGATGACGAGATATGTGGAACCAGAGGCGATTGCTCCTGCCGGCGTATCCACGCGCTTCTGATCATCGGTTGCCTTGCCGGACGAACGTACTCCCGGCGTGATGAACTTCAGTCCCTGGAGCTCGGGTCTCTTGGAGAGGATCCCGACTTCCTTGGGTGAGCACACGACACCATGAACCCCAGCGAGCTTGGCAAGTCTTGCCAGGTAAAGCGCGGCTGCTTTAGACGGCTGGCCATGAAGCAGATGCGCCTGCTCCTCGCCGAGCGATGTCAGCACTGTGATTGCGTAAATCTCTGCCGGCCCACTTTCAACTGCCGCCATCATCATCTCAATCTCGCCAGAAGCGTGAACTGTGAGGATGTCTGCTCCGGATTCGGCAATTGCTTTCGCCCGGAGCTTGACGGTGTTTGGAATGTCGTGGAGCTTGGCGTCAACCCAGACGCGACGAGCACCCGCATCTCGGAGCCGTTCTACGACACCTGGGCCCTGCTTGTCGAACGCATTGTGAATCTTGATGGCATGAACTAGATTGCCGACCTCGGACGCAAGATCCAGGCATTGATCGAGGGTCAACTCATCGGCGGCCAGAATGATACGGCTCGCAGTGCTCATGGCTGTCTTCCTCTCGTTTTTCGGGTTTCGGGGTATTTACGAAGAGCAGTCCCACAACGATACTACTTGAAAGTTAATTTTCTGCAACCCTTCCGATTCATACAATATGACAACTGGCCTAGGTCTCAAGCCAATTTCAAGGCTCAAATATAGAAGACGATTTTGACTGCCTAGATCACTTTTATGGATTTTCCAAACGACTTTCTCTTTCTTACTTGCCATAGTCGAAGGGTATCTAAGTTTGCTGTGTCTCCTGAACAAAATCCGAACTTTTTATCAAATTAATCCTCATTCTGATTAGTTGACAAAAATTCTAAATATGATATACTCGCGAATAGAACATGAGCTGTTATTTGACACTGTATCCAACAACAGACAGGAGGATGAATGTTCAGGACACGTGAAGCACCAGTGATGCCTGCAACCGGAAGACAGATCTTGAGACATGCAGAGGGTGGAGAAGTTACCCAGCCTTTGTATGTGGTCAACGCCCTTGCGGTCCAGCATCACTATCGCGCATTGAAGGCTGCAGGTGTAAAAGTGGAAGAAACAGTGGAATTTGAAAAGAACGATGTTTTTGTTCTCACTTCCACAGAGCTTCAGAAGATCCTCGAGAGTACAGACTTGTGCATCTCGAAGATGTTACCAAGCGCCAGAGAGAACATTGAGTGGGTCTGGTTGAAGAGTCTACCCGAAGTGCCGGTATCTGTGAAGAAAATGGTCGGATGGGTTGATCATTTCAACGCAGAAATGGTGAAAGTGGGCGAGTTCCGGGGAGAGTCCCAGGAAGTCTTTGCCTTCATTACTCACATATTACAATCTGCTTTGAAGCGGGAAGTAGAGTTGAGAGTTCCCCATCAGGCAACAGTGAAGTACACTCCCGGAGGCCCCTTCCGAATCTATGTCTGGTCTTCTACTCCTGACTCAATTCAGATGGAATATCCGCCGGATCGAATTTGGGGCCATGTTGTGGATTGTCGGGACTCTGCTTACGTTCCGAAAAAGAGGGAGGAGAGCGTTCAGATACTTGATGGCAAGTATATTGTGGCCGAGCTCTTTCCTAACGCGCTCTACATTCACCACGATGTCGTTCACAGAGGCACTGAGGGAGAATTTCGGATCTTTGCCGAGATTCTCCGTCGTTGTGTGCCTCACCTGCTGACACCTGACGCTTTTGAGGAACATCAAAAGGCTTTTCTCAAGATGCAGCAAGAGATGCAGAAAACGGCCCTTGCTAGGCTGGTTGAAAGAAGTGTTGAGGGACGCGTCAAGCGTGCACGAGGTACACTTGAGCGGGCCCAAAAGCTGGCCGCGCTGAAAAGGCAAGAGTATTTCGAGGCGGAGCGGCCCTCTTTGCAGCTTATCAGGATAAACTTGATCCTGGGGTTGTGAAGAGACGCTTTCTTGATGAATTTGAGAAACTCCAATCTGGCAGGGTTGCCGCGATTACCGGAGTCTCGGTCAGTCCTGATGAGCCACCGTTAGTTACGATTCACACAAACGAGATTGTCATCAAACACCCTGTCAACAACAAGCTTTACCTCCTTGGACGATTCAATGTGGAATTCGGCCTTGGAGACGGGTCAATCAGGATAGTAAATATTGATCGACCCTATAGGGACGGACGGCAAGTATTCCACCATCCTCATATATTCGAGGAAGATGGAAAGGAAGTTTGTCTGGGAAATGTTGCGTCAGAATTAGTGGCATACATCTCACACTTTGAGGTGGAGGCTGCTGCAGTGCTGGCGATAGCTTTCCTTCAGACTGTTCGAGGGGATGCAGGTTATTACAACAGGCTGGAGTACTTCCCTTTGGCGGACGCCAAATCCTAGTCTGTGTTTACCTTTAACCGAGTACAACGGAGGATTGATGTCCACTAAAATTGAGTGGAAAGAGATCAAGAAGTTCAAGGAACCAATAGTAAGAAAGCATGTTTCTTCGCGGGTAGAAAAACTTATCCCATCCAAGTGTTTCAATTAGATGTAGTGAGAAATCATAAAAGATCATTATAGACAAAACACATAAAATTATTTGATCAATCATATCTTGTCGTTTTAATTTCAGTCGCTGGATGAGTAGACTAAGTCCGATTCGTCTATTCAACTTTCCTTCCCCCCAGAGCTGCGGGACTTGGATTCGAACCAAGATACTTCGCTCCAGAGGCGAAA
>MHVX01000023.1:208-10159 GCA_001823875.1 Candidatus Zambryskibacteria bacterium RIFCSPHIGHO2_12_FULL_43_12b | reverse complement strand
CTCGATAGAAGTGGTGGCTGCACCACTTATTGTCAATTCAAAGGGAGAAATACTCCTGATCAAATCTCATAAATGGGGAGATGTATATTTGTTTCCTGGCGGACATGTGGAGCAAGGTGAAACGATCTTTGATGCTGCGAAGAGGGAAGGCAAAGAAGAAACCTCATTGGAATTAGAGCCACAGTACTGTGTAAATATTCATGAAGTAATCTTTGATCCCGCATTTACACGTAGGGCACATCTCATTTCTTTCCATGTTGTTTGCAAAGCACTAACAGAAGGAGTAATTCTAGAAAATAGTGAGTTGCAGGAGTATATATGGATTGATCCTAAAAAAGCCCTAGATTTACCAAATATTCGCGTCAAGAAGTCGATTGAAAATTATCTTGAAGGTAAGAAAATAGATTTACATAGTAAAGTGTTTGAGTAAAAGAAGCCCCCCGCGCGAAGCGCGGGGGGGTAGTGTCTAGCTAGTCGAGTCCCCATCGATAGCCATCGTCTGGACCAAGGTCCATCGCATCTCGAACTGTCTCGATGTCATTCATCTTCGGTGAAGTTCTCACTTGAAGAATGGGATCATCCGGGTCGCCTTGCATTCTCCAATTCAGGTATTCTGCAGTTTTGTCAAACAGATCAGAGGTCGCGATCTGGATGTGTAGAAGTTTCACATCAAAGGAAGTGAATACCTGAGCAATTTCCAGTTCAGCAAGTACTACCAGCGCGTGCTCTTTCGAGCAGACTCTGAATTGTCCCATATCACCCACGACGATCAGTCCGCATCTCTCATTTGCAAAGTCAGGGACATACCAAGCGGCGGATAATTTAGAAAACATATCCTCCTCCTTGTTGTAGTCCGTTGATTTCAAGCCTCAGTTCCATCTAAATTCTAGCATAAAAGAAAACCCCCGCCACGAATGTGGCGGGGGAGACTAGTTTAGCATTGGGTCTCTGCACACTTCTCTGGATTCGTGTAGCACCAAGACGCTCAGCCCGGGGAACAGAGAAGCCAGAAAGTCTATGCCACCAACAATGTCATTCGGACAGTAATCCGTGAGTTTAGAACCGCCCACTTCGGCTTCAAGAAGGTCTGCCTCCTCACCTGTTATGGTTCCAGAGTCCACAAGTTCTACTAGTATCAAGGAAGCGCCGTTTGTGGAGAGAAAGCTAATCCACTTTGCTCCTCTTGTTCCATGGGGTAGTAAGAACTTCCCTATGAAGTGGGGGTCACCCCATTCCTGCTTGAACTCAACGCCATTTGAATTGTTGTGCATTTTACCTCCATGGAAGTTCTATCCTTAGATTACATTTTCAAGATAGGAAATCAATATGGCAGGAATATCCAAGGGTAAAGGTCAAATGCAAACCTCAAGGACCCACTTTGGACAATTATGTGGGAGTCTGACCTCCACAGGAAGAGGTCTCAAAACGCAGAATGTGTATAATATAGGCATGAAAAAATTCCTAACTCTTGTGGTCGTTTTGCTTATCGTTGTGGGTATCTCACCTCTTTTGGTATCAGCTGGTTCATTGAAATATGGTGAAAACTACTCTTTGAGGAAAGGAGAAAGTATTGATGGTGATCTCTATGCGGTGGGAGCCAATACTACTATTGCAGGCAATGTCTTGGGAGACTTGGTAGCCACTGGTATGTCCGTTTTTGTAGGAGGCAATGAAATTAGCGATGATGTCCTCGTCATTGCCGACTCGGCTCATATTATAAGCTCAGTCAAAAAAGATTTACGCGCAATCGCGCGCAAAATCTATATTGGAGACAACGTGGGAGAGGACGTGGCGGTTGCCGCAGGCTCAATTGAGCTCTTGCCTCAGGCAAGTGTTGCAGGAGATCTTCTGATTGCCGCAGGACAGGCAAGCATATTTGGTGAAGTGCAAGGCAATCTCAAGGCTGTGGTGGGAGAGATATTCATAGACGATATCATCCATGGAGATGTCTCATTAGTTGCGAATAAAGTGGTGCTCGGTCCAAATGCCGTAATTTCGGGATCGTTTTCATATTCTGCGTCCGAGCCAGCGGAGATTCAGAGTGGTGCAAATATAGTAGGCGAAACCACATACCGAGCAATAAATACACGCGCTCGCGCAGAAAAGCTTCTTCCAACATTCTGGGGGACGTGGTTTGTAATCAAATTTATAGTTTTATTGCTCTCCGCTCTCATAGCGCACGGCATATTGCGCAACATTTCAAGCCGATTTGTGGTTGTGGCGCTTCACCATAAAGCTTGGAGTCTTTTGAAAGGTTTTCTTGTGTTTGTCGCAGTCCCAGTTGCCGCCTTTATTGGCATGCTCACGTTCATTGCTATACCGTTTTCACTTTTTGCTCTGGCTCTCTATGGTATTGGAATTCTCTTAGCCCTTGTCTATGCGCCAATAGTACTGGGGAGCTATATCCACAAAATCTACAAGAGACCTGAAGAGCTCGTAGTAAGCTGGAAGACAATAGTCACTGGATCTGTGGCGCTTGCTCTCATTGGGCTCATACCAATACTTGGCGGAATAATATCTTATGCTGTGCTTCTCATCGCTCTCGGGGGAATATATCAGGTTTTGTTTGATAAATTTATGGAAGTTCGCTAGCGAGGGATAGTGAATCGTGAATAAGGAATCGCGAGGATGAGTTACTTGTTTAGGGGTGTATAATGGATTTGTGAATAGATCTTTTCTCATCGGGCTTGTGGTCATGGTTGGTCTGTTTTTTGTGTGGCTCATATTTTCCCGCGGAGAAGACGATATAAAAAATTATCCATCTGCAAATTCTGGAGTCATCGTGTTTGGAGATAGTTTGGCAGAAGGAGTGGGTTCTACCTTGGGAAATGACCTCTTCTCTGTTCTTTCTAGAAAAATTGGAGAGCCTATAAAGAATTATGGAGTTGCTGGTGATACCACTCGGATGGCGCTAGAGAGATTGCCCGCAGTCCTTGAAGACACGCCGAATCCGAAGGTGGCAATAATACTCCTTGGTGGCAATGATTTTCTGCGTAAGATTCCGAGAGAGGAAACATTTGCCAATTTGGCAACAATCATAGAAACCTTTCAGGAAAGTGGGTCAGTCGTTTTGCTTCTTGGAGTGCGAGGAGGCGTGATAAAGGACAATTTTGATAAGGAGTTTGAGTCACTCCGTGACAGGTACAAGACGGCATATGTATCAGACATAGTAGGGAGCTTGGTGTTTTTTGGCAGGGAATACATGTTTGATTCGGTTCATCCCAATGATGCTGGCTATGCTAAAATTGCTGAAAGGGTGTATCCGGAGCTGAAGAAGATTACAAGAGGAGATTAAGAAGTAAGAATTACCTGCCCGTATCAGGCAGAGGGATTGAGAATGATTCCATAAAAGTTAAACACTATAAATGGAAGATATGAAATCAACAACAAAAATAGTAATAGTAGTAATAGCAGTAGCTCTGGCTGTACTGCTGTACAAAGCTGGAACCGGGGTCAAGACTGTGTCTGTAACTAATTTTTCAGAATGCGCGGCTCGCGGCAATCCTGTAATGGAGTCATATCCCAGAAGGTGCCAATATGGAGGTCAAACTTTTACGGAGGACATAGGAAATATCTTGGATAAGATGGATTTGATACGACTTAATTCCGTCTCGCCGAATTCCGTGGTTCAAAGCCCTTTGGTTGTAAGCGGTGAGGCAAGAGGATATTGGTATTTTGAAGCATCTTTTCCCGTAGTTCTTCTAGACGGCAATGAAAATGAAATTGCAGTAGGTATTGCCCAAGCAAAGGGAGAATGGATGACTGAAAACTTCGTGCCATTTGAGGCTATGCTCACCTTTACTAAACCCGCCACCACGAAAGGGACACTTATATTGAAGAAAGATAATCCTTCGGGGCTTCCCGAGAATGAAGACGAATTGCGAATTCCGGTGACCTTTTAAAATATTCGCGGATTTTGTGTTAAGATAATTGAGGTTAATATAATAATCAAAAATATGTCACATTATGTATGTAAAGGAGATTGCGCAACGGTTTCGGAACAGCCAGGTATTTGCAATACTGAGGTCTGTGCTAATAAAGGACAAGCTTTTGAAATGTGTGAGTGTGCGGATGGTGGACACGGCAAGACAGCAACGGCATAGGTAAAATTAACCCCCCACCACTTTTCTAAGAAAAGTGGTGGGGGGTTTGCGTTGACTACTTTGTGTCTCGTATTCTAATTAATGGCACTAGTGCGATAGAGATTGCTAAAGCTAGGATGAAATACGAATTTCTAAGGTTCAAGAAGTAGGAAGTTAGAGAGAAAACAATCGGCGCCAGTATAAGAGCAAGCGGAATTACGGCGCGATACGCGCTTATAAGATTTGCGTCATCTCCGGTAACCTGTCTGAAGAAATAGGTGTCTGAGGAAATTTCCACGATACTTGCCCCAATTCTTGTTATAAAGAGTGTAATTGCCCAGATAATAGCAAGGCTCGTAGTGAGGAAGGGAATAAAGGCTGTGGATAAAAGCATGATAACGACGCCTCCGACGAGCAGCTCTTTCTCTCCCCAAAAACGGTCAGCAAGCTCACCGGCAGGAAGCTGAAACAGAACAAATGGCAAAAGCATGAAGCTCAACACAAAACCGAGCTCTTTCCATGGGATACCTATGTTTTCGTGTAGATATATGGGGGTATAGATTACCATCCATGCAAAGAAAAATTGCAAAATAAAATTTACAAATATAATTCTGCGAACATTTTTGCGTTTCCTTAAGTCAGAGATTGTCTGGCGTAGGTTGAAGTGTGATATTTTGGGCTCACCGATTTTTTCAAAATATGTGTATGCCAAAAGTCCGGCCGGCAGAAGCGATAGGGCCGCGGCAATATAAACTCTCGTATAATCACCGTCATGGGCGAGGAAAGTAAGCAGGGATGGCCCGAGAATTATTCCCAGATTTGCGATAGTGAGGTAAACTGCTCGCAATATTCCGGTATGGTGCTCCTTCTTTATGGCGGTTTCCAAAAATACGTCCATGCTATAGAAGATTGCATAGACAGTGATGAAGTAGAGCAGAAATCCAAGCACCACAATCAGGACACTTGAGGTAAATGCCATTGTGAGCAAAGCGAAAGCTTCAATCGCGAATATGGATATGAGAAATTTGAAATTGGAGACCTTTTTAACCAGCTTAGGGGCGAAAATGAACAGAATAAAGCTAAGTATTGCTCCGCACGTATAGAGCGCGCTGATTGAACGCGCCGATAAGAACTCCTTGAGGAAAGAAGAATTGATATAAATAACCAGAATGTAATGGAGGGCAATAAAGAAATTCGCAATGAATAGCGGAATTATTTTATGGCTGTGGCGAATATGGGTGAGGGTCTCGTGCATACTACACACCTAGTATAACTGGAATCACGATGGGGCGCTTATTGGTCTTCTGGAATAAGAATTTCTCCACCGCATCTGTAACATTTCCTTTTACGAAGTCAAAGTTGATAGGATTTAAACCGACGCTGGATTTTTCTATTGTTCTTTTGATAATCATGCGCGTTTGCTGGAGGAGATCTTGGGACTCGCGCAAGTAAACAAATCCTCTGGAAATAATATCAGGCGATTTTCGAAGTTTCCCGGTCTTGATATTGAGGGAAGCAATAATGACGAACATACCGTCTTCTGCCAAGAGCTGTCTGTCGCGTATCACCACTTCCTGCGCGTCGCCTATAGCGAAACCGTCCACCAATACAAGACTATTTGGAGCTTTCTCTTTAAGCACTCCGATTTTTGTGCCGTTTTCCGTAATTTCAATTATTGAACCGTTGTCTGGGACAATTACATTTTCTTTGGGAGTACCGAGGGTAGTGGACATCTCCGCGTGTTGGCGAAGCATGTAATGATTTCCATGGACGGGAATAAAGAAGCGATACTTGACCTGCTGGTGAATCCAGCGAAGCTCATCCTTATTGCCGTGGCCGCTGGCGTGGATATCCGAATCCAAGTAAGTAACAATTTTCGCAGGCGATCTGTATAGATTGTCTTTAAGCTTGATAATTGAATTGTAGTTGGAGGGAATGATGGAGGCAGAGAGAAGCACTGTGTCAGTCGGTTTGAACTGAACATATTTATGGCTCTTGTTGGCTATTCTCATCAGAGCGGCAAATTCTTCCCCCTGGGCGCCTGTTACAAGCATTATGATTTTGTCTGGAGGTATTTCATCTATCTGCTCTACCGGGACAATGTGCTTAGTATCAAGAAGGTTTAGTTTTTTTATGATCTCAACGTTTGTCTTCATACTCCGACCTTCTACAACCACCTTCTTGTTGTACTTCTCCGCCATTTTGATAATGGCAATGATGCGCTCTACTTGGGAAGCGAAAGTGGCGATTATCAGCCGGCCGCCTACGCTCTTGATAAATCTCTCCAGATTTTCAGTTACCACGTTTTCTGAGAGGGAGAATCCGGGTTTTTCAATGGAAGTGGAGTCCATGGTCAAAAGCAAAGCCTCCTTGCCAGCGAATCTCTTGTATTGAGCCACCTCCTCTTCAGTAGGCACACCTTTAACATTGTCCACTCGTACATCCTCTATGAAGACAATATCTCCATAAGGAGTCTCAATAATGATTCCCATTGAATCGGGGATAGTGTGAGAAATAGGAAATGTTTTTACCTTGAATACTCCGCAAGTGATAGTCTCCTCTCCGTCAATAATTTTTATATCAAGCGGTTTGAGATGGAGGAATTCCTCCTGCCTTTTCTGAATCATGATCGCGCCAAACTGCCTTGTGTAAATTGGTGGATAGCCAATCTTGTCTATGATGTATGGAATGCCGCCGATATGGTCCAAATGTCCGTGAGTGATGAAGAGAGCGCGAATTTTATCCTTGCGTTCTTCAAGATACTTTGTGTTTGGCAAAATATAATCAATTCCCGGCGTCTCCTCATCTTTAAACTGGAATCCGGCATCCACCACGATAATGTCATTGCCGAATTCAATCGCAGTCATGTTCTTGCCCACCTCCTCCACGCCCCCTAGTGGAATAATACGGATATCTCCTTCTTTTAGAGGAGGTATTACCACTGATTCTGAAGACCTCTGAGGTCTAACAGAAGATGAGGGTCTTCGCATGCCGCCTCTAGGACGCTTAGAAAAATGTGTTGTGCGTGATGGCATTCTTGCCTGAGTGCTTCCTCCTCTGCGAAACGGTCTGGCTGGATGCGTACGCGAAGGAACGGGAGCGTCTTTTCTCAATGGTTCTGCTGTCATAGTGATTTTGTCTGATTGTTAATAGTTTTAATTAAAGATTTTCCAAACTTTGCTTGTCTCTATATACCAAGTGTGAATTCCCAAAAATCTGTCAGAAGGCACGGTGAGTCCGCCCAATCTCAGATTCTCAATCTTTTTAGGCACAATGTATAGGAAACTTGGTGAATATAAGAACACCGCGGGGGTATCTTCTTTTATCTTTTCCTCAAATTCGGAATACTTTGCGTTTCTTTCATCTGTATCTGTGATGGTGCGAGCTTGTTCCAATAGCTTGTCCGCGCTGTTGTTAACATAGAGGGCTATGTTTAGTCCCGGGTCGTTACGCTGAGATGAATGCCAGAAAGGGAAGAGGTCCATGTTTCTGCCAATAATCTCGCCAAACAGCAGTGAGCTGTATTTCCTAGGTCTGATGACTGATTGGTTGAGATCGCCTGTTTCATATATTTCCACATCTACGCTGGCGCCCAGTTTTTCCCATGTCTCCTCAATGATTGCGGCGGAGTGTTTGAGCTCAGGGGCATCGCCCGTAGCGATTGAGAACGCTAAGATCATTGTGCTTGATTTGCCTTTCTTCTCATATACCCCCGTCTCTTCATTTTTTTTCCATCCGGCGTTTTCCAATGTAGCTTGCGCTTTAAGAATAAAAGCCTCGCTTGATGTTGCCAAGTCGCCGATGGAAGGATCGGCTTCTCTCGGAATGGGTCCGTCAATAGCGGAGCCGTAGCCTGACAGAATATTTTTTACCAGAGTATTCTTATCAATCGCTTCATTGAGGGCCATTCTTACCTCTTTATTTGTAAAAAGGGTTGCTTCGTTTTGATTGAAGAAAACGCCGAAGACTCTTGGTAGTACGGCTGTCTCCACTCTTCTGCCGTTATTTTCAAATTCCTTTACCAGAGCAGCCGAGAGACTGTTGACACTCTCCACATCAGCGCTTTCAAGCGCCTCAGCAAGACTTGCTTCGTTGCCGTAAAACTTTAATCGCAATGTGCCTATATACGGTTCACCCAGCGCGAAGCTTGAATTTGCTCGAAGAACATATTCATTTGGAAGCCCTGCTGAATTACGATTAACATCTCTGATTTTGTAAGGGCCGGACCCTATGGCCAAAATATTGTATTCACTGAAGGCGAATTCATCCACGGTGGCATTTTTCCAGATGTGTTTTGGCAGGATTCCAAGTGTCACATTTTCTAAAAAGGGCGCATAAGGCTGTTTGAGAATAAAACGAATCTCTTTGTCGCTTATTTTTTCTATAGTCACGCCTTCCCAGTTGGCTCTGCGGGGGCTCTTGAGATTTGGTTCTTGCGCTTTTGTTAGAGTAAATTCCACATCATCCGCGGTGAGAGCCGTACCATCGTGGAATCGGATATCTTCTTTTAAGAAAAAAGTGTATGTAAGACCGTCTTCGCTTATTTCATATCTGTCCGCGAGATCAGGGACGAGCTCGCCGTTTGGCGTGGCCCTCAGAAGTCCTGAATAAACCAAAGCGGTTACATCCCTGTCTGCATCTGAGATTGCAAGAAGTGGATTGACGAAGCGAGGGGAGCCAAGAATGCCTTCTGTAAGTTCTCCTCCTTTTACGGGCACAGACACGAGAAAATGGTTATTGACTTTTACGAGCATGATGAGGGCGCTCAGGGCAAATATTGCGAAAAGAACCCAAAAGACCACGCGCTCCGTGAGTGAAAACGAGTGAACTGCTTTGCGTGTGGTCTCTGCGTGAGGCAGATGAAAGCGCTTTCTGAGAATTGAAGAAAAATCTATTTTCACAAATGAAAAATAATCAATAAATAATTATGAGAGATGCGGATTAATACCTAATCAGAAAGATAAATTCAGAAAGTGTCTTATGAGTACATTATAGCCTAATTTTCTGTAGCCGAGAATGGGAAATATTTCCTTATTGTAGGATAAGTGCTACCAGTGCGGAAATTGCGAAAAGTATGCCTACAACTATTGTAAGTCGAAAGATTGTCTTTTCGGCTCCACGTTTTTCATATTGAGCTCCGCCGAAAGAATCTCCTCCAAAGGCGCCTCCCAGACCTGCTTCAGATCTCTGGAGCAACACTCCGCCAATGAGGAGGACAGATAGAACAATCTGAATATAAGGCAGTACTACAGAAATACTCATTAGTAGGGCATTATTGCATGTATTTGTGATAATGCAAATTATTTGTGATGCCTAAAACCATAAATCCAGTTTCCTACTCCAAAATAGCCTTGTTCTAAGCCATATTTTGGCATTTAATAGCAAATCACTAAAAAATGCTTGACAAATATTTTAAATATGCTATACTTGTACTAGTAGTTCCGTAGAGGTAGAAATCCTTCCACTAACACGAGGGCAGAGAGATGACGAACCGAGAGATGGATCTCAAGGTGTATACGGCGATGCAGAGCCTGATCGCCGCCATCGTTGGTGCCGTGAAGAATGGCGTCAGCCGCAGCGATTTCTCGCCGCGGACCCTCGAATGCTTCGATGAGGCTGAGCGCCGCGCGGACGCGGTGTACGACGCCAATGATTTCCGTACCAAGTTCGAGCTTCATCGCTCGGCCCTCGATCTCGCGAGAGAGACCGAGAAGCAGATCGTCGAGATCGAGCTCCCGGCCATCGAGCGTCGACAGAAGGCCGTGGCGGTGCGCATCGCACAGGTGATGACGCCTCCTCCCGCCCTGCCTGCCAAGCGCGACCGAAAGGCTGACAAGCGTCAGCAGGACCGCGACCGTCGTGATGCCAT
>MHVX01000023.1:0-147 GCA_001823875.1 Candidatus Zambryskibacteria bacterium RIFCSPHIGHO2_12_FULL_43_12b | reverse complement strand
TAGCTGGTCGGAAGGAGTGGGGCCCGGGTGTGCAGTTGCACCCTGGGCCTCTTTTTTTATATAAAATTTTGACATTTAGGAGAGTGCGAGTGTAGGATATAGGCCCATTATAGGAGCTAATTTTTTTTCCTTATTATGAAAAAGACA
>MHVX01000022.1 GCA_001823875.1 Candidatus Zambryskibacteria bacterium RIFCSPHIGHO2_12_FULL_43_12b | reverse complement strand
GAGGAAATTCCCGGAGCAACGGTGCTAATGGGGGTAAATGAAGACAAGCTCTCTACCTGCATCATTTCTTCTAATGCATCTTGTACAACGAACTCTGCAAGCCCGCTTATTGCAATACTTGATGAAGCACTAGGAATTGAAAAGGCGGTATTAAATACAGTTCACGGCTATACTGCTACACAATCTCTCGTAGACGGTCCATCAAAGAAAGGATTTAGAGAGGGCCGCGCGGCCGCTCACAATATCGTTCCCTCTTCCACCGGCGCGGCAATCGCAGTAACAAAAGCATTTACAAAGCTTGAAGGACTTTTTGATGGTCTCTCCGTACGAGTGCCGGTAATTGCAGGCTCCATTGTAGATGTGACATTTATTTCAAGGAAAAACACTTCTGCAGAGGAGGTGAACGCTATTCTTAAAAAGGCATCAGAAGAAAAGAGATGGGAAGGAATATTTGCTGTTACAGAGGAAGAACTTGTATCAAGTGATATTTTGGGAAGCCCATTCGGCTCTATCGCTGACCTTTCTCTTACGCGCGTTGTGGGAGGAAATCTCATTAAGGTAATGGCGTGGTATGACAATGAGATGGGATATACACATACTTTAGTAGAGCATGTTGTCAAAACAGCTGAGTCACTCTCGTAATTTAATACAAATGGACAAGACTTATTTTCTAAAAGGGCTAACCAGAGGAACGATAATTGGTGTCATATTGTACTCCCTCACAATTGGCATCACATATTTACTTGAGGGATGCTACAAAATATCTTCCAGTGCAGATTTGGGAATGTGTGGAGTTTTTACTAGCTGGGCAATGTTGTTTGGATTAGTATGGATAGGGGCAGGTGTCATCTTAGGACCATTGATTGGGCTATTTCACAGGCATCTCAGGATTGTTATCCCCCTAATTATTTTAACCATTGTAACTGCCTTGGTCGTCATATTCTCTCTAGTTGTCGTTTATGTAAATTAGGTAGTCTAACCAGGATTCTAAATGAAAATCTTTATCGGAACAGACCATGCAGGATTGGCGCAAAAGGAAAAAATTGCGGAATTTCTACGTGGAAGCGGATATGAAGTGGTGGACTGCGGCGCGCATGAATATGATGAAGAGGATGATTATCCTGACTTTGTCATACCCGTGGCTAGGGAAGTGTCGCGCAATCCTCAGAATGTGAGGGGAATTATTTTAGGTGGATCCGGACAGGGGGAGGCCATGACGGCAAACAGATTTTCCCATGTGAGAGCCGCGGTCTATTATGGAAAGGCCCATTCACTTACCAACAATGTAGAAAACCTTGTGCTTACAAGAGAGCACAACGATTCAAATGTCCTGGCTATCGGCTCACGTTTTGTTACTGATGATGATGCCCTGGAAGCCGTACGCACATGGCTTGCTACTCCATTTTCAAACGGAGAAAGGCATAAGAGAAGGATGAATAAGATAGAAAGGGCACATGACTAGTGTACGAATAGCTTTACGAATAGGCGCATACGAATGGTAGAGATAATTCCAGCAATAATTCCGAAGAGCTTCTCAGAACTTGAAGATAAATTATCTTTAGTTCAAGGTATTGTTCCAATCGTACAGATAGATATTTTGGATGGAAAATTGACCTCTGAAAAATCTTGGCCAAATATTGCGCCCAATGATCCGGATTTTTTAAGAATCATTCACGAAGAAGAGGGGTTTCCGTACTGGGAAGATTTTGATTTTGAATTTGATTTGATGGTGGCTGACCCTACGGACGAAGTTCAAAAATGGATTTCAGCTGGCGCAAAAAGAATAGTCGCTCACTACGAGTCGTTCAAAGATAAGGATAAACTTCAGAATTTTATAGAGTCTTTCAATCAAAACTATAGGAGTGATGGCTCCATTATTTCTACTGAACTCGGTATTGGAATAAATATGGAAACGCCTGATGAGGTGATTGATCCGATTGTCTCTAAAATCAATTTTGTGCAATTTATGGGAATAGACACCATAGGCAGACAAGGTGAACCATTTGATGCTGGCGTCCTAGAAAAAATCAAAGATTTAAGGTCACGTTTTCCTAATTTAATAGTAAGTATCGATGGAGGAGTGAACATGGAATCCGCGCCTAAATTGGTGGCAGCGGGGGTGAATCGTCTTGTCATGGGTTCAGCTATATTTGGAAGTGATGATATAGCTGGTACAATTGAAGAGTTAAGGAATTTATAGTACCAGACCTAAATAGGACATCTTAAGCCGACGAACCTAAATCATACGATGTCTCGTATGATTTGATAAAAATGGAAAACCTGACTGACGACAGAATAAAAGAACTGGAAGTCACTGCAAATAACATAAGGCAGTCTATTATTGAAATGCTTTTGGAAGCCAAAAGCGGACACTCTGCTGGCCCTCTTGGCATGGCGGATATTTTCACATATCTGTATTTTGAAGGTTTAAAACATGACCCGGAGAACCCCAACTTTCCAGAGCGAGACAGGGTGGTTCTTTCTAATGGTCATATTTGCCCAGTTCTTTACGCCACCATGGCTCATGCGGGATATTTTCCTATTGAAGAGCTGAAAACACTACGTAAGTTCGGTTCACGCCTTCAAGGCCACCCGCACAGAGATTTCTTGCCGGCTCTTGAAACAAGCTCGGGTCCTCTTGGTTCTGGTCTCTCTCAAGCTGTCGGAATGGCGCTGGCAGATAGGATTGATAATGGAATTACATCATCAAAAAGAATCTATTGTCTCATGAGCGATGGAGAACTTGACGCTGGAAATAGCTGGGAAGGAGCAATGCTTGCTGGAAAAGAGAACCTTCGTAATCTTACGGCGATTGTAGATCGCAACAATATTCAAATAGACGGCTACACAGAAAATATAATGCCTCTAGAGCCACTAGCGGATAAGTGGAGAGCTTGGAATTGGCACGTAATAGAGATTGATGGACATAATTTTGAAGATATTCATAACGCTGTTAATCAAGCCAAAGCAGTCTTTGAAAATCCGACAGTCATAATTGCCCACACAATTCCAGGAAAAGGGGTAGGGTACATGGAGAATGACTATAAATGGCATGGGGTTCCACCTGGAATACAGAATATGGAAGGGGAACCGGCAAAAGACGATCAAGGTAAAGAAGCGTTGGATGATTTGCGTTCAATAGGAGGGCAGATTGGCGGATATCATAATGACTAGCAGGTGTTAGGTGTTAGGTTTTAGATAATACAAAGAATTCAAAATAAATTAGAGATGATTGAAACCGAACACAAAAATAATTTGAGGATAACTACAATCATTGTAGGGTTGCTCTATCTCTTATTCTTGTTTGTCACTTTGCTTGCAAATTTTGCTGCGCATGCAGTTTTTATAGGAGAGATTCCTTGGTATCTAGGACTATTAGAAGAGCATCTGATTTTCGTAAACACAATATTTGTATTAATAAGCATGCTTATGGTAGTGCTCGGAATTCTTGAATTTTCAAATAAACCAAGATCAGTTTTAGCAATGTCTCTTGTCAGTATTAATTTTATCCTGATAGCAATTACAATTTTTATTGTGTTAGTTCAATTATTAACATGATGACAGACAAAGACCAAAATAAAATAGTGGATTTCCTTTTTGAGATGGGCACCATGCGCAAGCTTCCGCGTATGCATCGCCAGACTCTTCTGACAGATGATATGTCTGACAATATTGCCACTCACTCTTATAGAGTTACACTCATTGGCTGGTTTTTAGCAAAGATGGAAAAGGTTGATCCATACAAGGTGGTGATGATGTGCCTTACACACGATATGGGAGAAGTGAGGAGTGGAGATCACAATTGGATCCACAAGAAATATGTAAAAATCTTTGAAGACGAGATTAAGGAGGAGCAACTAGGCGCGCTTCCATTTGATGATTTGAAAGAAATCGCTGATGAATATGACAAAAGAGAGAGTAAGGAGGCAGTTGTTGCAAAAGACGCAGATTTAATTGATCAGATGCTACTTTTGCGGGAATATGTGTGGCAAGGAAATAGAGAGGCGGGGATATGGCTTGAAGGAAAGCCGGGAAGTACACAGGGAGAAACTCAAGCCGACAGAGTTTCGCGCCTGAAAACAGAAAGTGCCAAGAAATTGGCAGAGATTGTATTAGAGCGAGGTCCTTCTGACTGGTGGAATGATATTTGGACGAGCAAAAATAGATGAAAAAATTTGCATTAAAATATTTACCAGATCTGATAATACAACTAGGGGTCTATCTAGTTGCTGAGAGATTCTATCAGATATGTAATAATCTGTCCTCAGCAGATTTAAAGGTATTTGTTACGGAATGTAAAGTGAGTTCGTGGACCTCCATATTAATCGTAATGTTCATTTCAATTGTAGTTAACATCTGTGTCAGAAGATTTGTAATAAAGAAATGATAATCCTTAATCCAAAACTCTTTGATGAAGACGTAGAGCAGATCCCAATTCGCAAAGGATTTGGTGAGGGACTTTTAGCTGCAGGGGAGGCCGATGATAGAGTGGTCGGACTATGCGCAGATCTGACAGAGTCTACTCAAATGCATCTGTTTAAAAACAAGTTTCCGGAAAGGTTTGTGGAGATTGGAGTTGCAGAGCAGAACTTGGCTACTGTGGCAAGCGGAATGGCCGCTATGGGTAAGATTCCTTTTATTACTTCTTATGCCATGTTTTCTCCTGGTAGAAATTGGGAGCAAATTCGCACTACTATTTGCTATAACAATAGACCCGTAAAAATCGCAGGAAGCCACGCTGGTATTTCGGTGGGGCCAGACGGTGGTACACACCAAGCAATAGAGGATATTGCGGTCACTCGTGTCATGCCTCGTATGATCGTGATTTCTCCTTGTGATGCTCTAGAGGCTAGAAAAGCCACAATTGAGGCCGCAAAAACCGATACTCCTGTTTACATACGCCTTGCTCGGGAGAAGACCCCTGTGATGACTACAGAAAATACTCCATTTGAGATTGGTAAGTCGCAGATATTTTGGGATGGTGGCAAAAAATCTCAGGTGGGGATAATTGTCACGGGAGCCTTGCTGTACAAAGCCCTCATTGCAGCAAAAGAGCTTGCGGATGATGGTGTGTCTGTAAAGGTTATGAATCTTGCTACAATTAAACCATTGGATGAGGAAGCGATTATTGAGTTGGCCAAAGCGACCAAGGCTATTGTTACGGTAGAGGAGCACCAAATTGCCGGGGGAATGGGCTCTGCTGTCGCAGAATGTCTAGTGGGAAATTATCCCACTCCTCAAGAATTTGTCGGAGTTCGCAATCAGTTTGGTCAGTCGGGTACAACGGAAGAACTACTTAGCCACTATGGCATGAATACTGAGGATATTAAAAAAGCTGTTAAACGAGTAATTAAGAGGAAATAAAATTATGAAATACAAAGGAATTGAATCAGGTATGGCTACTGCCGCAGGTTCTATAGACATTGAGGGTGTTATAAAAAGTGATGCTGAACATATTGTGAATCTGAAACAAAAAAGAGATGATTTATTGCAACAACTTAAAGAGCTAGATGAAGAGATGAAAAGCACAGGAGCTTTCAGCTTTGGTAAAAAAAAGGT
>MHVX01000021.1 GCA_001823875.1 Candidatus Zambryskibacteria bacterium RIFCSPHIGHO2_12_FULL_43_12b | reverse complement strand
CAGCTTAGAAAGAATCGCGACAGAGCAATATGGCAAAATCATGCGAGCTTCAAGATTGAGAAAGATTTTGAAGATTTGACGGATTTTATCGGTCGCTTCCCTTTTCCCCTCACCTCTGCCCAAGCTAAATCTATCAAGAGCATTCTCTCTGACTTTAGAAGAGGGCATCCTATGTCGAGACTTCTTGAAGGAGACGTGGGGAGCGGAAAAACCGCCGTGGCGGCAGGCGCGGCCTTTGCAGTAATCAATTCTAGACCTGATGGAAGGGATTTTGGAAATCTCCAAGTCGCGTACATGGTGCCGACCGAGATCCTGGCAGAACAACACTTTGAATCATTTATAAAATACTTTGCATATACTGGCATCCAGATCGGCCTGATAACCGGAAGCGGATGCAAAAAATTCCCATCAAAAGTAAATCCTCTCGGTTGGACGGATATCTCTCGTAGCCAGCTTTTAAAATGGGTGGCAAATGGTGAAATACCAATACTCATAGGGACTCATACGCTTATTCAGAAAACCGTGAAATTCAAACATCTAGCTCTTGTGATTATTGATGAACAGCATAGATTCGGGACAGCGCAGAGGCAAAAATTTAGAGAAAAAGAAGGAACAATTCCGCACCTATTGAGTATGACCGCGACCCCAATACCGAGAACTTTGGCCTTAACTGTATATGGAGATTTGGATCTCTCGCTCCTTGATGAATTGCCAGCAGGTAGAAAAACTCCTATCACTGAGGTAGTGCTTCCGCAAAACAGAAACTCTGTTTATGAGAAAGTACGCGCGGAAATAAAATCCGGAAGGCAGGCCTTCATAATATGCCCGAGGATTGATGAGCCAGATCCTGATAAGGAGCTTGCGGTCCTTGCTAAATCGGTCAAGGAAGAAGCAAAGAAATTGAAAAAAGACATATTTCCCAAATTTGAGATTGAAATCATGCACAGCAAAATGCGTCCTGCCGAGAAAGATAGAATTATGAATGACTTTAAGGACGGGAAAACAGATATCTTAGTCTCCACATCTGTGGTTGAGGTGGGAGTGAACGTCCCAAATGCAACGGTAATAATCATTGAGGGAGCAGAGAGATTTGGCCTTGCCCAGCTTCATCAGCTTCGCGGTAGAGTATTGCGTAGCTCATACCAGCCGTATTGCTATGTTTTTGCCGAAACAAAAAGCAAAAAATCAGTTGAAAGATTGCGTTCGCTTCAAAAAGCTAAAAACGGATTTGAACTCGCAGAATATGACTTAGCCCAGCGTGGAGCTGGTGAGCTATATGGCCGAAAGCAGTGGGGACTTTCAGATCTTGGAATGGAGGCACTCAGAAACATTAAGATGGTGGAGGCGGCGCGCAATGAGGCGCAGAAAATAGTTGAGGGAGATCCGGAGCTAAGAAAGCACCCACAACTTAAAGAAAGGATAAATGCTGACGAAAAAATCCATTTTGAATAAGGTTAAGAACCCTTACGAATAGGGCATACCAATGAATGAAAACATCCCCGAGGTTTCACCTCGGGGATGTTTGTTTTAAGTTTATTGAGTAAGCGCTTTTAACTGTTCTAGTATCCTTTGCAAACCGACAAGAACGGATGCGAGCTGAGCCGTCTGATCTGTTTTATAAGCAGACGTACCGTATCCAGAAACAAAAGTATACCAAGGTGATGTTTTGTAAGTTGCTGGGTCAACCACTCGTACGTTCCACGAATCGTCATCCAAATTAACTACCACAATCCCCGAGGATCCATCAGATGCAATTGACACTAAAACTCCGCCCCTCCCCTGTAAATTAGGTCTTGTGTTGCTAACGAATGCAACATTATAACCAAGACGCAAAGCGGAGCTATTGATGCGATACTGCGTTATCCCGCTGACAGCGGTGCCAGCAGGCGTAACATTTGTAATAGGTGGAAGTGAAGCATATGGATCTACGGTTCCAGCTCCGATCCCAGTTCCAACAGTCGCTATCACAGAGTCGCTTCCTAGTATTGAGCCTGTTGAGCTCTTGCACGTAACTCTGTAAATGGACCCAGAAGCTGTTGGATAATCAGACCATCCATAGTAGAAAATCCATGTGCCGGTAGTCTGATTGCCGAGATCATATGTATTTGTCGAAGTGAGGAGCTGGCATGTGCCTCCTGAAGGCAGGTTTGAAACGTTCCAAGTTACAGAGAACGCTGATCCATTTGTCAGATTCACCGAACCATCTGAGCTGTTCCCTTTAACATCAACGCTTACATTTCCCGCAACGCCTCCATAATTCACTGTCACGGAGTCATTTGCACTTCCGCCTGCACCCGAACAATTGAGAGTGTATGTTACCGTGCCAGCCGACGTGGTCATTATTCCCGTACTGTTAGAAGCGGCCTGTGGTGTGTAGTAAAACGATCCACCGTTTAAGGTGCATGATGTGACATTTGCCGTCGTCCAAGTAAGTTTGACTGATGTAAGTCCAGGACTAATCGGACCGTCGGAACCGTTGACCTTAAGATCTGCCGTAGTCGGGCTTACCACAACATTTACACTATTTACACCACTTTGACCTGCAGAGTTGTAGCAAGTGAGTGTGTAAGTAGTTGTTACTAACTGATTATTCAATGTGAGTGATCCGCTTATTGGCTGAACCGTCTGCCAGTTGTTTACTCCAGGATTAGAGCTTGATCGACAGTATGATGGTGTGCCAGTAGAAGACCATGTGAGCTTCACAGAATCTCCAGGGTTAATCGTAGTCTTGTCTGCAGTAAGGGTTACCACTGGAGCTGTGTAGACCGTCGTCGCCCTCACGCTGTCAGTGGAAGTTCCACAATTCAATGTGTATGTGGTCCCTGCGGTTGAAGGAGTCCAGAGATGGTTGGTTCCTGCTCCCGCTGGTCCTCCAAGATAAAACTTTGTGGCGCCTCCATCTAATATATTGCAATTGAGATAGGAAATACCTGTTGGAACATCCCACTTTAGCCAAACAGTCGTATTAGGTGAAACTGAGACTGCGGAATCTGAATAACTCACACCATCCGCGCTCGCCTTAAGATCCACAGATACAGGTAGTGGTGCACCAACCAAAGTGCTTACAGTTGCACTATCGCTACCGACTTGTATAGTCCCCCCACTTTGAGAACATGTGAGCGTATATGTCTTACCACCAGCCGTAGGATAATCGGCACTTCCTTGATCAATCCAAGTAACAAAGCCTGTATGAGCTATACCCATAGTGCCATACGGACCTATGTTTAGGTAACAAGTCACAGCTCCGTTGCCTACTGAGTAATCAGCCTTTATATAGACTCTCTGACCAGAAGTTACTGTAAGTGGGCCGTCGGTATAAGCGGAACCATCCTTGCTAACCTTGATATCGAAAGTGTTGTTTGCGCTGATTGTTGGAGTACTTGCAACCACGGAGTCAGTACCCACCACATTACCACTTGAATTTTTACACTCCAGAGTATAGGTTGTTCCGCTTGGTGTTGGATAGAATTGGCTACCAATACCAAGAGCAAATGTGGCAGAAACTGTGCCACCAACAGCGGTATAAGCAGGGTATGGATCGGAAAGATAATTGTTGTACGGGAAGTTTAATTTACATACTGAATTAGACGGGAGATTTGTGGCACTCAAGTGTAGAGTCAACGGCCAACCGTTGGTTACAGTGAGAGGTCCATCTGTAATATTGCTGTAATTAATACCAGCTTTGATATCTACATTACTACTTGTATTGGTCGGTGTCGCGAGAGTTACTGCTACCGTATCCTGTGTTTTACCATATGTAGCGTTTGAGCAGATTAGGGTGTACGTCTTGCCCGCGCTAGTAGGGTAAAGAGCATGTCCGACTGGAAATATAATTAAGCCAGTTGAGACTGGCACTCCTCCCCATCCCGACAAGTCACAGCTCGTAGCGTTTGTAACATTCCAAGTAAGGGAAGCTGACTGACCAGAGGTAAGTACCAAAGGTCCATCAGAATTATTGACTTTGAGATCAATAGATATGTCAGTAGTAGGCGCTCCAACAAGGTTATTCACCGTCACCGTTACTGAATCAGTGGCTGAACCACAGTTGATCTTGAATGAATATGTACCAGCCATGCTTATTGTCATTGGATAAGCTCCTGTATTTGCATTGGCATAGCGCACTCCCGCCCAGTTGCCGACTCCTCCACTTGCTGTACACATCACTATTTGGGTGCCTGGAATTGTTGGGGTGATATTTTGTAATTGGTAGGTAAGTACGATTGGAGAATTTACCGTGATGTTTAGGGAATCCTGTCCGTTAGCTTTGAGATCAACAGAAGATGATGTAGGTGGAACAGTTGGAGGAACAACCCCTGATATTTTTGTTAGAAACTGCTCTGCGCTCCAAGCTTTTTCACCTTGATCCCATGAAATCTCCCACCAAGCATATCCTCCCGCGGAGACTGGAGCGGAACTGGTGATTGTACCAACTTCATTTTGAGCAATGTACCTGAGAAATGTGCCGTTGGCAGTATAACGCATGATTACGTTAGCCGTATTCGGACCGACTCTGTCACCCGATTGGAACTTGGCTGAGACAGGAGTGGTGGGTACTGTAGGAACAGGCACACTCGTGCCAACTTTCACTAGAAATGCTTCCGGCATCCAGCCTTCCGTTCCAGAGAAGTTCACTTTCCACCACCATAAGCCGTCTGCCCACACTGAAGTGCCTGATGTGATAGTGCCGAGAGTGCCATTAGGAATCATGGAAATCAAAGTTGAAGTATTTCCCGGATTTGATCTAAGCGACATGCTGTCTATTACACTAACCCTTACACTATCTCCGTTTTGGAACTTTGTAGATGCAGGTGTGGTCGGCACAGGCGGATAATTAGCTGTAACTGTCACCGCGGTTTGAGCAGAACTTGACCCGCCAGGACCGGAGCATGCAAGCGTGTAAGTAGCTGAAACCCTCGGATTTAAGACCTCTGTACCAAGCAATGGAACTTTTGATCCAGACCATCCTCCACTAGCAGAACATGCGGTTGAGTTTGTCGCAGTCCATGTAAGCATGACTGCTGGACCTGGCACTATATCTGTCACTACTATAGATGTGGGCGAGGCTGTAAGAGTGACGACTGGCAAAGGATTTGATGAAACGTTCGCCTTCACTAAATAATTCTCCACAACCCACCCACTGGCTCCCGAATTGAAATTCACTCTCCACCACCAATATCCGCTCACATACATAGGGATGTCTCCAGTGCCATTTGGCAAAGTGCCAATAGCCCCTGCCAGTTGTTGCCCTAGTACGCTTGAGCCTGTACCAGGACTTACACGGACATTTACCGTTGCTGTGGTCTGGACAGAATCTCCTCCTTGGAATTTGGTTGAAGTGGGGTTTGTGGGAGGGGTAGTCCCAGTGGACGCTGGATTTGTTGTTACATCAACTTTTGACCAGTTGGCGCTGCCGACTGAATTTTTACAATCTAAAATATACGAAACAAGAGATGGATAGGAGCCGGTCACTGTTGGAGCAGTGATGCTCTGAGATCCTCCTGTGGCTTTTGCTCCAGACCATCCGCCAGAAGCTATGCATGAAACAGCATTCGTTGATGACCATGTGAGGGTAAATAATTGAGCGGAAACTGCTGGATTAGGTGAAGCTGTAATGGAGACTGTTGGAAGAGCTGAGGAAGACGGAGCGGGAGCGCCAGATGAGCCGGCCTTCACTAAATAATTCTCCACAACCCACCCACTGGCTCCCGAATTGAAATTCACTCTCCACCACCAATATCCGCTCACATACATAGGGATGTCTCCAGTGCCATTTGGCAAAGTGCCAATAGCCCCTGCCACTTGTTGCCCTAGTACGCTTGAGCCTGTACCAGGACTTACACGGACATTTACCGTTGCTGTGGTCTGGACAGAATCTCCTCCTTGGAATTTGGTTGAAACATTTGAAGCTCCAGTTGTCGGGGCAACAGTGCCATTATTGACAGAAGTAGCTTGCTCGCTACTAACGTAGTCATCTACGGCCCATCCATCTGCCCCTGTGAGAAAATCATACTTCCACCAAGTATATCCGTTGGAGACTATTGGTCCTGCAACGACAGTCCCAACAGCACCAACACTCTGTGTTCCAACCTCTTGACTATATATAGATGCAGTAAGACGAACCTTCAGATTACTTGTGGTTTTTACTTTCGTCCCAGCTGTGAATTTGAAGGAAGCTGTTGGAGAAAATGTGCCTTGAGCAGACACCTGATAAGTAGTGGCAACGAAAATAAGCAACAGAGAAGCAACGAAAAGAGCCTTGTGGTTTTTAATCATGTTTTAAGAATCAAACGCCATTAATATAATGCTATGTAAATTGTAACATTGTTAAACCTCAAGAGAAGTTCCAAATCCCCTATTGGGAAACGTTGTAGATAGAACGCATTTGATATATATTTGAGCCGACCGCCTTTAGCTCAGTTGGTTAGAGCACAGAGCTTATACCTCTGGGGTCCTTGGTTCGAATCCAAGAAGGCGGACACTGAAATTTTCTACTGTATCATTGTATTCTGTTTTTTCATTGGAAATCCTCCTATGAATACGCCTCTAAGGCAGAGGGTATATCAATAGAAGTGGATAACTTCATTAAGATTGTTTGTTAGAATTAAGGAGTATTACAAGTCATAACAATAATATGAAGGGACTACACACAATTGCGTTTATTCTTCTTATCATCGGAGGTCTTAACTGGCTTCTAGAGGCATTTGGCACAGGTTTGGGACATTGGGGTCTTCCAAGCGCTCTCACAATGATCGTATATGTTCTCGTCGGTCTATCAGCTCTCTATGAGGTCTTCACTCATAAGAGCCGATGCAAGGCTTGCGGTTCTCAGATGTCATCACAGATGTAATCTAAACAAAAACCCATCCGCCGTACGGCGGATGGGTTTTTGTTTTGGATAGATAATTCTATTCGTCCAAATCCTCGACGACGTCTGTCGCCTCTTCAGAACCAAGCCCCGCCTGGCGAAGCTTGATGAACTCAATAATCTGACTGTGCACACGATCTTCTCTACCCTCTCTTCTTGATACCCGAGCAATGTCTGCTTTCTTCCGTAGAATATCTTCAACCGAAGCCAGGCGCATCTCATATATTGCCGCAATTCTATCTCTCTTGACACTTCTAGCGTAGTTTGCGAAAAACCTAATCTGATCCCTTATTTGCTCCAAAATCATAATCTGCACTCTATGTGTTTCAAGAATCCTCTTCTTTTTTGCTACCCAAAGTTCAGCGAGTTCCAAAACAGTAGCCTTTTCCACTCCGATTATGACTTCAGGAAGCTGTAAAGAACCTCTGATGGGAATATGTTGAGATTTAAAATATTTCACTTGAGGCAAGTTGCCCTTTTCAATGCGAGCCAGTAGCCTGTCAAATTTTTTACCCACGCCGTTTGAGGAATTCGGGCTTCCAGAAAAGGTTACGTCAGCGGCAAGACCCAAGTACGACGCAGACGCCCCTTCCCTAAACTCCACAACCATATCAACACCCTGCAAATCATCGTACTCAGAGGTCGCGAGTGTAAATGCATTATCGCCAAACCATTCAGACAGTTCTCCGTTTTCCAAGACGATAGCTTCAAATATTGTCGCGAGTTGTCTTAGTTCAATATCTTCTTCTCGGCTCTCCTTTGCTATCCTAGCCCGTTCACGCTCAACATAGGCAATATCTCTCTCTACCGTTTCTCTCTCATAGGGATTACCGATAAAATCTGTTTCCTTGAAGGCCCCTTCTCTGAGCACCGCCTTAGCCTTATCATGGATCAGACTTATATCTTCTCTTTCCAGCCCCATCAGTTCGTATGTGTTACTTTTTGGTCCTTCTCCGTATTTCATATTTTCATATTATTTTTGATGCTCTATATCTTTCTTCTTTTTTAGGGCAATGCCATGAGCGACGAGTATCTGCTCAAAGGCATCCCTTTCAATAGTTTCTACTTCTATAAGTCTCTTGGCAATAGCATCCAATACGGGGCGGTACTTGGTAAGAATTTTTTCTGCCGTTTCAAGACCTTCTTTCATAAACTTGGAAACCTCTGCGTCAATATCCGCGCTTACTTTCTCTGAATATTCTTTGTCCTGCATACCTTTACCAAATATCGCGCCCCCAGTCTGACTTTCAAGAGCCAGCGCTCCAATTCTCTCTGACATTCCATATTTCGTAACCATGTCACGCGCAAGAGCTGTTGAAACCTGTAAATCATTTGACGGACCTGTAGTCGTATCTCCAAAGACCATTTTCTCTGCCACAAATCCTCCGAGAGACATTGCTATGTCAGCGAGGAATTCTTTTCTTGACTGAAGCTTCCTGTCTTCTAATGGGAGGTTGAGTGTGTACCCAGCGGCACGGCCTCGAGAAATTATAGAAATCTTATGTACTGGGTCAGCATATTCAAGAATAGATGAGACAAGAGCATGACCTGCTTCGTGATAGGCGGTAATTTCCTTTTCCTTCATTGAGAGAAGATGGCTCTTGCGCTCCGGACCGAGCATTACCTTCTCAATTGAACGTATCAAATCAAATTGCGAGAGCTTGGTGCGATTTTCTCTCGCGGCGAGGATTGCCGCCTCGTTCATAAGGGAGTAGAGGTCCGCGCCTGAAAATCCTGGCGTTCTCTCCGCCACAACTTTAAGCGCCACATCCTCCGCAAGAGGTTTCTTGCGAGCATGGATAAGGAGAATCTCTTCTCTCTCGCTCCTGTCCGGCAAATCAATTATTACTCTCCTATCAAATCGTCCTGGGCGGAGAAGGGCGGGATCCAGGACATCGGGCCTGTTTGTCGCCGCCATCACAATCACTTTTTCATTGGGTTCAAAACCATCCATCTCAACGAGTATTTGATTGAGAGTTTGCTCCCTTTCATCATTTCCACCTCCTGCGCCTACGCCTCGCACCCGTCCCACAGCATCTATCTCGTCCACAAAAATAATTGCAGGCGCCGCTTTCTTGGCAAGCTGGAAAAGGTCACGTACACGCGAAGCTCCCACACCCACAAACATTTCCACAAATTCAGATCCCGAGATTGAGAAGAATGCGACATTAGCTTCTCCGGCCACAGCGCGAGCGAGAAGGGTTTTGCCAGTACCCGGCGCGCCCATAAGAATCACTCCTTTTGGAATCTGAGCGCCGATATCTAAAAATTTCTTGGGATTTTTTAAAAAATCCACTATTTCAGAAAGCTCCTGCTTTGCCTCTTTTACTCCTGCCACATCCTTAAATGTCACTCTCTGCTTCTTGTCGTCTGGGGCAATGATGCGAGCTTTAGACTGTCCGAATGTAAATGCTTGCATCCCTGCGCCTTTCACCTGACGAGATAAATACCAAAGGAAAAATACAATGAAGAGAATCGGCAAGATTATGGGAGCAAGGGAGAGAATCCAAAAACCGAATCCCGTCTCACTTTCATTTGTAATCGCAACCTTTTGAAGGTTTTCTGCGGTTACTCCGTAATTTACAAGCGTCTGTGAAAGGGACTCATTCGTTTCTTTCTTAGATTCTTTTTCTGTTCCATCTACGTATCCTATTACAAGCCTGTCACCTTTTACTGAAATGGTAGAGACTTTATTCTCCGACACTTCTCCAGCAAGCACAGAGAGTGGAATCAAATCTTTCTTCTTTGCTCCATCGGAAAACATGGAGTAAAGAGACATGATTATAAGGAAGATGAGAACCGCGGAGATGACGTTGCGCATAAAAGGCTCACGAACTGGGGGCATGGCCCAATCCGGCTTCATTTTTGGCGGTATTTTCTTCATTGGAGATTTGACTGGCTTTGGCATGGGAGGATTATACAACAATTGAGCTTTTTGGCCATAAATAAAGCCGCGCGATTTCTCGCGCGGCCACACAAACCAACTTCACCTTACCTACTGATATTGAACGTGTAGCTCCGGGTTACCAACACTGGCACTTTGACTCCCCTATGTTCGGCGGAGACGAATTTCGTCTTACCCAGCGCCTTGATAACCTCACTGAGGAAGGACTCGTGCATACTCCTTCCCTCAATAAGCCGAACGCTAGATACATCCGCTCTGCCCATGGTATCAATGATGAATGAAACCATGAGTGAACCCTGGACCCCGGCATTTCGCAAGCGGAGTGGATATTGAGGCTGAGCGTCAAGGAGCACCTCAGGACGAACATCTGCCTCCCAACCATTGATTGGCTCCTTCCTTGGTGCTTCCGTCTCCGCACTGGTACGTGTACGGTTTGCTACTCCAACCGCAAGTGGACCAAAGTCTATTCCGCCTCCGGATATCGAAGCAGGCAGGTCAATGTTCGGCATCGAAACATTCGGAACTTCAATGTTCGGCACAAGGACCTTGATGATACCGTCTGGAATGATTGAGGCCTGCTTGATCATTCCAGGCTTTGTTGCCTCGTCAACCTTCTCCTTGATCTTGTCGGCGAAGGTGACCTTCACTACCACTGGCTTTGTGGAAGGAACGGTCGCTACCCGAGCCGCACTGACAACGACAGCGACGATGAGTAGCGAATGCAAGATTGCAGAAACTCCCACACCACCGAGACGAAAGCGACGCGCGCTTGGTTTTGCCAAGTGTCT
>MHVX01000020.1 GCA_001823875.1 Candidatus Zambryskibacteria bacterium RIFCSPHIGHO2_12_FULL_43_12b | reverse complement strand
TAGGGAGCACCACAAATCTACGGAAGCGCTTTTGGCAACATGCAAACGGTAAGTCTTCATATACAAAAAGCCGTGGTCCGTTTGCCCTGATATACTATGAGGCATGTGTAGATGAAGGTGACGCTAGGTCGAGAGAAAAGTATTTAAAGTCAGGGAGAGGCAAACGTTTTATCAAGGATCGTTTGAAGCGCTTCCTATTTCGTACGGGATAAATGACCAAATCAACTAAATTTATATCCCTCCTTCTAGTTCTGATTGCGCTCGCGGTGTCGTGGTTTGTTGTGAGAGAAAGACTAGATCTTGGTAATAAGAGTGAAGATGAGAAGCTAACCCCTGCTATCGTAGTAGAGAGGAAGCCAATCCTCTATAGGAGTGAGATATATGGATTTTCTTTCTCTTACCCAGAAGGCTATGAACTTACAGTAGAATCTCCAGAGAAAATTAGTGTTGGGAGAAAGAATATAAGAGGGATTGAGACACTTGTTGAAATTTCTTTGGTAAAGAGCGGCGATGATACGGGAATCCAGAGCTTTGAAGAATTTGTTTTGGATGGAAGCAGGGAGCTGTGCGCCATAAATCATGCCTTGCTCTCTCTTTCATGCACGCGTATTGATGACATAGTGCGAATTGCTCCTTTCATGTCAGATGCGGGAACGAATGGTCAAGTCTTCTATCTCAAAGCGGAAGTCAAAGAAAATACAACGGGAAAAACTCTGGGCAAGAGAAGAGGGCCTTTTTACACTTTCAACACCTCTCCCTCCACTCCCAATGAAATGAGTTTCGTTGCTATATACAACCCGGTTGTGCTTGATGCGGAAGATGCAAATGAAGATCTGATTGAAAGTATCGCTAAGTCATTTATCTATAGACCATAGTTTTTAGGGGCTTTGATTGTTGGCCATATATTTGCTATAAAATAGGGGTGTAGGTTTCTCCCAGGGTTTCTTCGCGGTGCGCCGTTCGGTCTCCACGAATTAAGAAAAAGCAAGAGAGTCCTCGTCGCCTTACATCTTATAAGTTAGAAGACGAGGAAAGAAGAGGAAATAAATGGCAACGAAATTGTATGTTGGAGGCATTCCGTATTCTACGACAGAAGCGGAACTTCGAGACGCTTTTGCAGGGGCTGGAGAGGTTACTTCTGCGGCGATTATCATTGATCGGATGACAGGCAGATCAAAGGGTTTTGGCTTTGTGGAGATGGCCAACGAAGCTGGCGCCCAAGCTGCTATTGAGATGTGGAATGGAAAAGATTTTCAAGGACGCAAGCTCACAGTAAATGAAGCTCGTCCTATGCAGCCAAGAAACAACAACAGAGAGTAATCTCTGTTGTAAATCAAAATCCCTTCTCGCACTAGAGAAGGGATTTTGATTTACAAAACACCCCGATAAAAATTCAAACTGAATTTTTGTCGGGGTGAACGTCAGGAAAACCGTTCGCCAACATTTGAATCAATCGCATCTTTCGCTAAAGCAAATGAATCTTCAAGCAGAGATAGGATTCTTTTTCCGTTTCTCCATGTCGCACGCAACACGATAAAGATGAGCGCAATGACAACTGGCCACCACGATATTACTTTCATTAGCCTCTCCTTTTTTCGGTCTGGCAGATAGTCTAATTATTTTTCATACTAAGTCAACAAGTTATTTAGAATGTATAATGTGTTTATGATAAAAAACTTGAGAATATTCATAGTCGTCTTACTTATTGCGGTAATCGTTTTCCTTGTTTTTCTTAAGAAGGATTCTCAATATGCGTTTGATAAAGAGATTATTGTTAAAAATACTGTCCTAGACGTGGCAATCGTAAGTACGGACGAAGAAAGATCACGAGGTCTGTCTAATCATCGTCCTTTAAAAGATAACGAAGCTCTACTTTTTGTTTTTGAAAGGCCGGATTTTTACGGAATATGGATGAAAGAGATGAGATTTCCCATAGATGTTATTTGGTTTGACGATGAAATGAAAATCGTGAGTGTTAGGGAAAATTTTTCTCCAGATTCATTCCCCGAAGCGGCTTATCCGAGCCATGAAGCGTTCTGGGTACTTGAAACTAAGGCAGGCTTTGTAAAGGACCACAGAATTTTGATGGGAGACGAGCTTAAAATTTTTGATTAAACAGCCATTGGCCTTTCCGTTAAGCCTCTCTTTGGAGTCGCGCTTTACATCTCCTTTTTTCTATTTTCTAAGCCTCAGAAGTGAGCTATCCACACTAAAAATAGGGCTCTAATTTTGTACAATGGAGTTCACTTATAAAGATTTTTTATATATTTTTGTGTATTTTTCCCAATAATCTGAAAGATTTCGGCAATAAATGAAGGGTTTTTGAGAAAAGTAAAAAAGAACGCAAAAAGAATTATTAGCGAGGAGGTGATTAATCACAAGAGTCCATGACACTGCATATAACGAAGAGAGATGGGACAAAAGAGGCATTCAATGCCGATAGGATTAATAAATCTATTGAAAGAGCCTGCAGAGGTCTTACTGACCCTATCTCAAAAGTAACACAAATTGCCACAGAGACGCGCCTCACTATATACGACGGCATCACAACGCAAGAAATGGACCTTGCTACTATCAATGCCGCTGTTCAGAATATTCAAAACGACCCTGAATACGATAGGATTGCCACACGTCTTATGCTCAAAGTTATTTATAAGCAAGCGGTTGGTGAGTACAACAATGAGCAAGAGGAACTTGAGGTAAAACACAAAGAACAATTTGTTTCGTATATTGAAAAAGGAATTGAGTCGGGGAGAATTGATCCAAGAATGAAAGAACTCTATGACCTAAATGATCTTGCCCAAGTTCTAGATCTTTCACGCGACGAGCTTTTTCTTTATGCGGGACTTTCAAGTCTCATGGACAGATACCTTATTAAAGATTCAGCAAATGAATGTTTGGAGACTCCGCAATATTTTTTCATGCGGGTGGCCATGGGACTTTCGTTTAATGAAAAAAATCCGAATGAGTGGGCTAAAAAATTTTATCAGAAAATGTCCAAGCATGAGTATATTCCCGGGGGTTCAACAAATCTAGGAGCCGGTACGACTCGTCCATCTCTTTCAAACTGTTTTCTTTTGGAAGTGCACGACGACATGGAGCATATTGCTAAATCTGTCGCTGATGTAATGATGCTTTCAAAAGCTTCCGGGGGTTTAGGCGTTTCTGTGACTAAACTTCGTGCCTCGGGTTCACCTCTCATGACTGGAGGAGGACACTCTACTGGTCCTACACCTTTTGCGAAGATTATGGACACTGCCATAAGGGCAATCCAGCGTGGCGGAAAGAAGAAGGGAGCGCTTTGTTTCTATATGGAAAACTGGCACTTGGATTTCCCTGATTTCATAGATTGGAAACATAACGCCGGAGACGACTATATGAGGATGAGAACAGCTAATACTGCCGCCTATATCTCTGATGAGTTTATGAAGAGGGTTGAGAGGGAAGATGAGTGGTATCTTTTTGACCCAAAAGACACTCCCGATCTAAACGAGCTCTATGGATCAGCCTTTTCAAGGAGATATGCTGAGTATATAGCTAAGGCCGATTCTGGTGAGCTTCGCATATATAAGAAAATGCCCGCGAGAGAACTTTACAGAAAGATGCTCGTAGCACTCCAGACGACATCTCATCCATGGATCACATGGAAAGATCCTATAAACACTCGCGCACTCAACAACAATACAGGCACAATTCACATGTCTAATCTTTGTACGGAAATCTGTCTTCCCCAAGACAAAGATAATATCGCTGTATGCAATCTGGCATCACTCAACCTGGCGGCACATGTGTCTAACAAGGAGGTGCAGTGGCAAAGACTTGAGGAAAGCGTGCGTCTCGCAATACGTCAATTAGATAATCTAGTAGATATAAACAAGCTTCCTCTCAAAGAAGCGGAACGCTCAGACAAGGCAAATCGTGCCATCGGTCTAGGTGTTATGGGACTTGCTGATGTATTTGAGAAATTAGGACTTGTTTACGACAGTGAACATGCATGGAACTTTGCCGATAGAATGTTTGAGTTTGTAAGCTACATGGCGATTGATGAGTCTGCATCTCTTGCGGCCGAGAGAGGGTCATATTCAAACTTTGCCGGTTCACGCTGGTCAATGGGGATGGTGCCGTTTGATACACTCAAGGTCCTTGAAGAAGATAGAGGAGTGGAGCTTACGGTGGACAAGACGAGCCATCATCGCGGACTTGACTGGGATATTCTCCGCGCAAAAGTAAAAAAAGGAATGAGAAATGCAACACTTATGGCCATTGCTCCGAATGCAAATATAGGACTTGTTGCAGGTACAGTGCCGGGGATTGACGCTCGTTTCTCGCAGGTCTTCTCAAGAAATAAAATTTCTGGAAAATATCTGGATCTAAATCGCAATTTAGTAAACGATTTGAAAAATATGGGTCTTTGGGAGAAAGTGAAGAGTACTATTATTGAGAGACAAGGAGATATTTCCGGTATTGAAGAAATTCCACAATACATTAGAGATATATACAGAACCTCTTTCACCACCTCGCCTTATGCTTATGTTGAAGTGGCGGCACGCGCACAAAAGTGGATTGATCAAGCGCTATCACGAAACATGTATTTGGAGACTCGCGATATTGATGAGACGATGAATATATACACTACTGCGTGGAAAAAGGGAGTGAAGACGACATACTATCTTCATATGAAGCCTCGCCACACGGCAGAGCAGTCTACTATTAGGGTAAATAAGGCCGAGGCTATGGGGAAACGCGGTTTCGGCGCAATCGCAGATCTGACGGAATCCTTGAAAGCCCCGTCCACAGATCCAGTGGAATCTGGATCTGTGGTAACAGTAGAGGTTCCGGAAGTGGAGGCGATACCGGCAAAAGAAGGGACGGCCTTCAGAGGGTTTGAGAGTGTGAAGGATAAATTAGTAGAGTAGCCTTTTGTCAGAAACAGAAAACGATTAAAAACTATTGTTTCCTGTATTTAACGTCTAAAAATATGCCATTAATTGGAAAAGCATCGCCGGAAGATATGAATTTGCACCCCATCAGATATAAATGGGCTTATGATCTATATAATCAGGCTGTTAGAAACACTTGGTTTCCTCACGAGATTGCTCTCAAGGAAGATTTGCAGGATTGGGAGAAGATGACAGAGGATGAAAAGCACGCCGTGAAATTCCTAATGGCATTTTTCAATCCCGCAGAGCTCATCGTCAACCGCTCTATTGCTCTCGGAATTTACCCGTATTTGAAATCCCCAGAGTGTCATCTGTATCTCGCGAAGCAAATGTGGGAGGAGGCTAACCACTGTGTGGCCTTTGAGTATGTGCTTGAGACATTTCCATTTTTTGACAGAGACAAGCTCTTTAATCTCCACTTAGATATTCCTTCTATGCAGGCAAAGGAGAAGTATATAAATCGTTTTATGAAAAGAATGACGGAGGATACTCTTATCATTGATTCAATAGACGGAAAAAAAGATTTCATCAGAAATTTGGTAGCTACTAATATTGTTATGGAAGGAATATGGTTTTATTCCGGATTTATGGTGGCCCTTTCCTTCAGGCAGAGAAATCAACTTCGCAACTTTGGC
>MHVX01000019.1:26607-26729 GCA_001823875.1 Candidatus Zambryskibacteria bacterium RIFCSPHIGHO2_12_FULL_43_12b | reverse complement strand
GCGCAAAACAAGTAGAGAATAATGTAGAAAATTCTGAAGCCGGCACTCCTGTGGGAGTGGACTTTGCTCCTTTCTGGAAGGCGTGGAATGTTCTCAATGAGAAATTTGTCCCAGCCACAACG
>MHVX01000019.1:18658-26552 GCA_001823875.1 Candidatus Zambryskibacteria bacterium RIFCSPHIGHO2_12_FULL_43_12b | reverse complement strand
AGAATGAGATATTTGAATCTGATGTAAGGGGAAATTTTGAGGGTGTGGGGATTGAGATTGCCATGAGAGACGGACTTCTCACCGTGGTGGCTCCTCTTAAAGGGACTCCGGCATACAATGCCGGAGTAAAGTCGGGGGATAGAATAATAAAAATTGGAGATAAAGATACGCGCGAACTAACGATTGATGAGTCAATAACTCTTATAAGAGGAAAGCGCGGCACTCCAGTTACTTTTACAATTGCGCGAGAGGGAGCGGATAAGCCAATTGAAATTACCGTTCTTAGAGACACGATAAATATCCCGACAATTGACACACAGCGTCGTCCAGATGGAGTATTCGTAATTTCTCTCTATAATTTCTCTTCTGTTTCGCCAGAATTGTTTAGAGGAGCACTCCGAGAATTTATTGATGCCAAGACCGATAAACTTCTTTTAGATTTACGCGGAAATCCTGGGGGATATTTGGAAGCTTCCATTAGCATGGCAAGCTGGTTTCTTCCTCCCGGCAAGGTGGTGGTGAGAGAGGATTTTGGAGAAGGCAAAGAGGAGGTGGCGCATCGCTCCCTTGGTTATGACATCTTCAATGACAAATTAAAATTCGTTATATTAGTTGATGAAGGGTCCGCGTCTGCATCTGAAATTCTAGCTGGGGCACTCCGTGAACATGGTGTGGCAAAAATTGTGGGAGAAAAGACCTTCGGAAAAGGATCAGTGCAGGAGCTTGTCCCAATCACACCAGAAACATCTTTGAAGGTTACTATTGCTCGATGGCTTACACCCAACGGCGTGTCTATTTCAGATGGAGGGGTAAAACCGGATGTAGAGGCAAAGCTAACTGAAGAGGATATAAAAAATGGCAGAGACTCGCAGATGGAGAAAGCCGCTGAGGTTCTCTTGAACTGGTCACGTTAGAAATATAGAAACAGCAATACACATGGACAAAGGTTCTAAAATTTGTAAGATAGGGAGCTAAATCAAATAATCGGAATGAAAATAATCTTACTTAAAGACGTCGCCAAGCTTGGTAGAAAGTATGAGGTAAAGGATGTCTCAGACGGGCATGCTCTGAATTTCCTCGTCCCTAGAGGACTAGTCGAGGTTGCGACTCCAAGCGCGCTAAAGAGAGTGGAGATGCTGAAAAAGACAGAGGAAGAAAAAAAGAAGATCCAGGAAGATTTACTCCTGAAAAATCTCGAAGACTTGAAGGGGGTGACAATTGAGATGTCAGAGAAAGCTAATGATAAAGGGCATCTTTTTGCTGGAATTCACAAAGAAGAACTTGCGCCCGCAATCAAAAAGCAAACTCGTCTTGAAATACTACCCGAGCATATTGAAATGGATAAACCTATTAAGGAAGTGGGGGAGCATGAAGTGACTGTAAAAATACAAGAGAAGAGTGTTAAGTTTAAGGTCATTGTGACGGCAAGCTAATCAAAAATCCCGCTTTGCGGGATTTTTGATTCTTAGATTTAGCTTACCTGTATAACTTTCTTTACCACAACTCTATTGTCAAAATGGACTTTCCTCTTTTTCTTCATTGATACTACTCCGTCAACCAGTGAGAAAAGCGTATGGTCTCTGCCCATACCAACATTTTTCCCGGCTAAGACATCGGTGCCTCTCTGACGCACAAGAATAGAACCTGCCTTGGCAATTGCTCCGGGAGTTACTTTGATGCCAAGATATTTTGGATTTGAATCTCGGCCGTTTTTGGTTGATCCACCTGCTTTTTTTGTTGCCATCTTTTTCTAGCTATTAGCCTTCAGCTTTTATACAATTAGTCCATGAGTATAAACCAAGAGTCCAAACTTGGCAATACCCCTCAAGATAAGGTAATTGAGGAGGAATTTGACATTGTGCCCATAGGTGAAAAGCCTAAAAAATCATTAAAGTCGCATATTTTCAATATCTCTCTCGTCCTTTTAGTGGCGCTTGCTTCTTTTGGACTGGGGAGACTTACAATCTATGAAGAAAGGAGAGTGCCTGTGGAAATAAAATTCTCGCAAGCGCAAAGCAACATTTTACAAGCGCCTTCAGAGGCGGCTTTTGAAACAGGTGAGGTTAGAGGTGTGAGTACGGCTGGTACTGAAGTTGGTGGGGAGGTGGTAGCGTCAAAAACAGGCAAGAAATATCACTATCCATGGTGCGCTGGAGCAAAACAGATTTCGGATAAAAATAAGATCACTTTTGCCTCGGCAGAGGAAGCCAGGAAGGCTGGATATACTCCTGCCGCAAACTGCAAGGGACTTAAATAGTGTCTTTACGTTTGCCTTATTACGTTCTAGGATAGCGGCATGATAGTTATAGACATAGAAACAACGGGGACAAACCCTTTTAAACACTCAATCTTAAGTTTGGGAGCTGTCGATTTTAGAGCGCCTGAAGTTCAATTTTACGAAGAGTGTCGGATTTGGGATGGAGCCAAAGTTGAAGAAGAAGCTTTGGCAGCTAATGGTACAAAAGTTGAAGATTTAACTGATAAATCAAAACAGACTGAAGAAAGCTTGGTAAAAAATTTTCTAACGTGGCTTGAGGAAAGAGACGACATGAGAATTGCTGGTCAAAGCGTTTTCTTTGACAGAAGTTTTATTGAGTCCGCCTCGGCTCGTGCTGGTATACCTTCAAAACTTTCTTACAGAGTTATTGATCTGCATTCCATCACTTTTGCGCACATGATAAGGCGAGGGATTGAACCTCCTGTTCTAAATAGGAAAACAAATCTAAATTCAGACAAAATAATGGAATATGTGGGGATTCCAGCAGAACCTCGACCACACATAGGACTCAATGGCGCGCTCTGGGAAGCGGAAGCATTCTCTAGACTTCTCTATGATAAGCCTCTACTTACTCAATTTGAAAAGTATCCAGTGCCGTGGATAAGCGCTCAATAAGCTAAAGCGCTTTAATGTTAGTTTTTGATTTAGAATACTTCACTAGTTAAGTATTCTAGTGTAAAATGAGTTGATATAGCCTGCGGGCTTTTTTCTATGGAAAGACGAAAAAAGCGGTTTAAGAATTTTTTAATCTCACTCCAAGTGGGCTGGTTTTTGGCGTTTAGGCAAGTAAAACGCTCTAGCGTTGCTACGACCTTGCTAATAATCTTTGTGATGACGCTCACTTTCCTTAACCTTGTCGTCGTAAGAGGGGTGCTTGTGGGGCTGCTACAAGGGTCCACGGATGTATACAAGTCCAGATTTGCTGGAGACATAATTATAACAAATCTGCCCAAGAAGAATTATATTGAAAATAGTCCCTCAATTATTGAAATTGCCGGCAATCTCCCGTGGGTGGATAAGCTCACGTATCGCTATGTGGAGGGAGCAAGTGCAGAGGCAAACTATAAAACCAGAATAGATTTTACAGAGGAACCTGATACGACAGCTGGTTCTGTCGTAGGTATTAATCCTGCACTTGAAGATGCCGCTACTCATATTTCAAATACTGTGGTGGAAGGAAGGTATCTTACGGATAATGACGCGGAAGGGATATTGATTGGGGCAAATATGCTCAAAAAATATCTTGATATTGAGGCTCCAGGCCTAACCTTGCTTGAGAATGTGGCTATAGGGGACAAAGTGCGACTGACAATTGGCGAAAATCGGAAAGAGTTCGTCGTACTCGGTTTTCTTCAGAGTAAAGTGGATCAGATTGATTTTCGCATGTTTATTTTAGATACCACATTCCGAAATCTTGCGGGTAGGGGAGACTATAACGTAGATGAGATTGCTTTGGTCTTAAAAGAAGGAGCTGACGAGCAGGTGGTGAAAGAGGCGCTCATGGCGTCAGGTGTTGGGGAATATGCTCGAGTGCAGACTTGGTTTGAATCTCTTCCAAAGTTTCTGTTGGATATTCAAAATACATTCGGGCTCCTTGGCAATGTCGTAGGTTCAATCGGACTGGTAGTCGCTTCTATTACAATATTTATCGTGATTTTTGTTAATGCTATAACACGTAAGAAATATATCGGAATACTCAAAGGCATCGGTATCGATAAGACAGCTATAGAATTTGCATACGTGCTCCAAGCGTTTTTCTATGCTTCAGTCGGAGTGCTTGCAGGCATGGTGATTGTATGGGGCTTCCTAGTGCCTTTTGTCGCCGCTCATCCTATTAAATTTCCGTTTAGTGATGGAATTTTAGTGGCAGAAGTGCCAAATACAATCGTGCGAGCGGTGCTTCTTATAATAGCGACTCTCATTGCGGGATATATTCCAGCGCGTATTGTCGTTAAACAAAATACGCTTGATGCGATTCTTGGAAGGAAGTAAATATACGGATACTATGATTATTGCAAAAGATATCGTAAAGACATTCAAAAGTGGAGAAAAAGAACTCTCTGTTCTTAAGGGCATTTCATTTGAGGTTAAGTCTGGAGAGTTTCTGTCCATTACCGGCAGGTCTGGGTCAGGCAAGAGCACTTTAATGTATCAGCTCGGTCTGTTGGATGTTCCCACATCGGGAAAAGTCATTATTGATGGTAAGGATGTCTCAGATTTGAGTACGGATGAAAGGACGTGGGTTCGTCTCTCTGATTTGGGGTATATTTTCCAGGATTATGCTCTTATTCCCGAGCTTACGGCGCTTGAGAATGTGCTCATTCCTTTGATGATGCTGGGCCTTACTCTCAAAGACGCGGAAGCAAAAGCTGTGAAAGCGCTTGAAAGAATCGGACTAGGTGAGAGACTAGGCAATGTGCCGAGCCAGCTTTCGGGAGGCGAACAACAAAGGGTTTCAATCGCCCGCGCCATTGCCCACGAGCCGAAAATTGTTTTTGCCGACGAACCTACAGCGAATCTGGACAGCGAAACTTCCAAGGTTGTCCTTCAAAATTTCATTGAACTTAATAGAGAAGGTCAAACAATACTGATGGTAACTCACGAGCCAGAGTATGCCGCCCTCACTGATAGGATAATCACACTTTCGGACGGGATGATAGTGTCAGATACAATAAATAAGAATAAAAGATAAAAGTTATAATAAACATTATGAAAATTAAAACTAGCAACATCATTGGAGCCTTCAAACGTAATCCGAAAAAAAGCGCCTTAGGAGCTATCGTCATTGCCTTTATCATCTGGCAGGTTTTTGGTGGCAATGGTGAGGCCGTATCGGATATTACAATCGTGCGAGGCGACATTACTCAAGAAGTTGCGGTAACAGGCAAAAGTGTGTCACGAGCGGAAGTAGAACTCGGCTTTGATCGCGGGGGGAGGGTTGCAAATGTCAGCGCTCCGCTAGGAACCAGGGTTGTAAAAGGAGAAATCATTGCTTCTCTTGAGAACAGCGATTTGCAGGCTGATTTGGCTAAGGCGAGGGCTAGTTTATCCGAGGAAAGAGTGAAATTAGAGGAAATTAGAAAATCAAGCACAAGCGGGTATAGTGACGCGAGATTAAATCTCATCGCTTCAATCAAGGATGCTTATGTAAAAGCAGATGACGCAATCAGAAATAACGTGGATCAATTCTTCAAGAATGCTCGCCAGTACAACACGTATATTGAGTTCTCGTTTGTTGATGATGATTTCCAATACAATTTCCCTCTGGACAGTAACCTTAAATCAACTATTAACATCGGAAGGGTTGAGGTTGAAGAAATCTTGAAAGCTTGGGAGAAATCGATACCTTCAATCAGCGCTACAGCCGATTTGAACACGCATGTTAAAACTGCGGAATTGAATCTTGATGAAATAAAAATCTTTCTAAACAATGTCGCATTGGCGGCAAACTCGCTGGAGTCAACCAATTTTACTTATGAGCCAACAATTGCGGGGTACAAATCTACTGTGGCCGATGCTCGCACGAGTATCGCAACCGCTATTTCCAACTTGAACTCGGCAAAGGAGAAGTTCACATCAGCCCCGGTAATTTCTGGCGCAGACGGAGTATTTACTGATGTATTGGTGCAGGAGGCGAGAGTCTCTCAATTTGAAGCATCTGTTGCGGCCGCTCAAGCACAAATTGTTAAGACTCTCATTTATTCGCCGATAAATGGTCTTGTGACAAAACAGGATGCGAAGGTGGGAGAGACGGCTACTGCTGGCGAGAAGCTCGTCTCAATAATCTCTGACAGCGAAATGGAGATTGAGGCTAATGTGTCTGAAGTGAATATTGGCAAAGTGGCAGTTGGCAACAAAGTCTTCATCATTTTTGACGCGTTTCCAGGGAGAGGTTTTACCGGGACGATTGTATATATTGAACCCGCAGAGACTTTGATAGACAATGTCGTAAATTACAAAATACGAGTCTCTGTGGACGGAGATCTAAGCGACCTTAAGAGCGGACTTACCGCAAATCTGAAGATTGTGACCGCCATGAAGTCCAATGTGGTGAAGTTGCCCGCTTATGCTGTAATTCGTGAAGATGGAGAAAGCAGTGTAACAGCGCTTAGGAACGGCAAGGAGGAGAAAGTAAAGATTACGACAGGTATATCGGGTGTAGACGGAAGTGTGGAAGTTGTCTCCGGGCTCAATGAAGGAGACATCATACGAGTGATAAACAAGAAATGATAATTAAGAAGATAAGGAAATGAGCATTGAGGAAAATCCCATTCTCAAAATACAAAGGTTTGTATTTATCTTAGAGAAACACTTTGATAGAGAGCTCTTGGAAAACTTTGACATAAGTTTTTCTCAATTCCGAATTATGGCAATGATAGAGAAGTGCCCAGGTTCATCGCAAAAACTGATTGCAAATATGCAGGATACCACTCAAGCCGCTGTTTCAAGACAAATAGAAGCGCTTGCTCGGCATGGACTAGTAGCGCTTGGAACGAATAGCACTAATAGAAAAGAGCACAATCTCCATCTTACTCACAAGGGCACAGTGGTGTTTGAAGGAATGATTAAGCACGCGAACAGATTACTCAATCATACGCAAAACACTCTGAATAAAAGACAGAAAGTAGAGTTTGCCGCGATTTCCGAGGCATTGCTTGAGATGGTGAGGAAGGAATATGGGATAGGCGCAGTGTACTGACAAAACTAGACAAAACAGTCTAAAAGTGGAATAGTGTAACTTACTGAAATACGGCTTAAAATAAGGAGATTAGGGTCATTTTTACGTTAAAAATGCTTGACTGGAGCATCTGGATATGCTATCATGTATGTAATCCAGTGAAGAGCTGGATTTTGCTTTCTCACCAAATATCGTCGTGATATGAGACAAGTAAGTGCTATGCCGTCCCGTAGGGCTATGCCCAAGCGGGCAACGAAAGAATTAACATAACTAATTTTGTATTTTTAATCTAACGACTATCGGGTTACTCGCTGTCGTTTCTGGATTTAGCAACTTGGGAGACCCCTCTGACATTACTCCCACACTTTCAGTGGAGAATACTGAAATAGCAGTGGTAGAGGAAATAGAGGAGACTGAACAAGTTTTGACAACCAAAGAGAAGGTAGAGCAGTATTTCGCAGATACTCCTATCATGGTGGATATTGCACGGTGTGAATCACGCTTTGTCCATTTAAACAAAGATGGAAGTATTCATCGCGGAAAGCTGACTCCTGCTGACGTAGGCGTGATGCAGATCAATGAGAGATATCACCTCAAAACGTCAAGGAAGCTCGGTTATGACATCTACACTCTTGAAGGAAATCTAGGGTACGCCCGATATCTCTATGAGAAGCAGGGAGCGCGCCCTTGGCTTGCATCGTCCCAGTGTTGGGCGAAATATTCAGAAATCGCAAAGAGCTAATTTTTTCCGAAAAGGAAAACAAAACCCCGTCAGCCTGAGGCTGACGGGGTTTTGCGTGTGTCAAATATCGCGTGTCTGGACATGCAATCCTGTTGCTCTCCAAAAATGAATACCACAAATTAAAAGTAAAGTGGAAGTAAAAGCTGAAACTAAGCAGTAACTGCAGAGCGAATTGATAATAAACACCTGCACGTAT
>MHVX01000019.1:0-18650 GCA_001823875.1 Candidatus Zambryskibacteria bacterium RIFCSPHIGHO2_12_FULL_43_12b | reverse complement strand
AAGTGAAAACAGAAAGCCAATTACAGACATGAGCGCCATCACTTTGAACGCGCGAGCGTCTTCTTTATCAATATAGTAGAGCATAAGCACTAGCATAAAGAGATAGTAAAGTGAGCCAAGCAGTGATACCGGGATTCCTAGGATTTTAGAATACACGCTTGTTGTTACCACATCACAGCCTTGTGTAATAAAACAGGGAGGGACAATACCGACAAAGTGATTAAGGGTCAGATATGCAGCGTCCACAAAGCCTACAAAAGCTACAATAAAGAAGAAGGAGATCGTGTACTTTGAGATGGGTTTCATGCTATTTGGCAATTTCAGCTTCCACTTGAGCAAGCAGAGCATCGCCACTTTGGCTATTGTCATAGAGTACGCCATTTATATATATAGTCGGAGTAGAGTTTAGCTTAAGTGAGATCGCGTTTTTAAGATCTCTTTCAACCCTGTCTTTGGTTTCAGTGGATGCCGCATCAGATCTAAATTTAAGTAAGTCAAGACCAAGTTCCGTGGCGTATTTTTCAAAGTCTGCATTATCTCTTTTCGTTGACCAGTCACTCTGATTTTCAAAAAGTTTTTCAGACATTTCCCAAAATTTTCCCTGCTTACTTGCGGCTTCAGCAACATAACTTGCGGCTTCCGCTCTGAAGTGAATAGTCTTGAGAGGGAAGTGTCTGTAAACGAGTCTCACATCGTTGGGGTATTTCTGCGCAATTCCGACAAGAAATGGAGCGTACGATGCGCAAGCTGGGCACTGAAAGTCACCATATTCCATGATGGTTACTTTGGCGTCAGACTTGCCCAATACGTGATCATCCAGAAGTATTTCAAAGGTCGCTGTGGTCTCCGCATTGCCTGCTAAAGGAGGCAATGAGGTGTTTTTGCCAGCGGCCCACATGGCTACCAGGGCGCCTGCCAAGATTACAAAAAAACCAATGAGCCAAATATTTTTCTTCATGTGATTTAGATTATTGCCTCATTCTACTACACTTAATCTGCCCGACCAAACTTGCAAAGAGCGTAATTTATGTTATTTTCTCTAGGTAGTTCCTGCAATATCACAGTTATCCTCCGGGGGATATGATGATTCAGAAAGCAACGCTTCGGGTCAATGTGGGATCGCGTGACAGGGTCATCCACGGGTATTTGGTCCCCAAGGCTGCCGGTCGCGGAAGCGAGTGCTTCATCGGTTTCCATGATTCTGGCACTCTCACGATTATTCGAGGCGATGCAAGTTCATGGACAAGAACATTCGGCTCCGCAAGAGGCGAGCTCAGTGAATCGCAAGTCGGCGCCATTGAGTCTTGTCTTTGTTATGATGAAATCAATTATGTGGTGACGGAGAGGACTCTGAAAGAAAAAGGCGTTGCTGAAGCGGCACTCAAGCGAGAGCATGGACAGGCTTCGACGGCCTTTACATTCAGCGAAGCGGTTGTAACAACCTGACATGAGAGACAAAAGACCAAGGAGAAATCCCTTGGTCTTTATATTTTTGTAGTTATCCACAAGTGGGTGCTGGACAGGTGAACGCTAGTTCACCTATAATTATCTTAACAATAATTCATTAGTCATTGCTTGCTATTTTTTACTTACATGTCTCAAAGAAAATTAATTACAACAATAAATAGGGAATTAAATTATCTAAACGAGGTGATTGACCTCAAGGTTATTCAGGGAGCTTCGTATAAAAAGGAGGCCAAACGCCACAAGCTTCTGCTAAGAATGCTAGGCGAGGTTTCAAGACAGACTCGATCTGTGCCAGCATTTAGTTTTCTATCGCTATTTTTATAAATCATATGCAAGGGAAAAAAGAAGAACAAAAAAATAAACTTCTCGCGTTTTACAAGACAAACAAGCGTCTTCCGGGGTACAAAGAAATTATGGAGATGTGCGGATTTAAATCTAAAAACTCTGTTTACAAACTCATTGAATGGCTTGTGAAGGAAGGGGTAGTGTCCAAGGATTCCCAAGGTCGCCTCACACCTATGCGACTTGTGGGGAATATTCCATTACTTGGTTTAGTAGAGGCTGGTATTCCCACCGACACTGAAGCTCAAGATTTAGACACAGTAAGTCTTGAAGAGTGGCTTGTGGACGACAAGCAAAAAACTTACATGCTTGAAGTGAAGGGAGACTCAATGATTGAAGCGCACATAGAAGAAGGTGATTATGTTTTGGTGGAGAGGCGAGGGGAGCCGAGAGTGGGGGATATTGTGATTGCGGAAGTAGATGGTGGATGGACGATGAAATATTTTCGCCGTGACAGGAAAGGTCAAGTCTACCTAGAACCTGCAAATAAAAATTATGACAATATTTATCCAGAAGACACTTTTCGTGTAGCAGCTGTGGTAAGAGCGGTGATTAGGAAGTACTAAACTCATGGTATCTTGTTTACATGAATACAACTGAAGATAAGCCTAAGGTTGGGATTGGGGTAATGATCATAAAAGACGGAAAGGTCCTAATGACTAAACGTAAGGGTTCACATGGCGCAGGAGAGTATTCATTTCCTGGTGGACATTTGGAATACATGGAATCCTTTGATGAGTGCGCTATCAGGGAAACCAAGGAAGAATGTGGTTGTGATATAAAAAACATAAAATTTCTCTATGTTACAAATATTAAAAAGTATGCGCCCAAACACTTTGTTCATATAGGTCTGGTTGCAGATTGGGCAAGCGGTGTGCCTAAAATTATGGAGCCTGACAAGGCAGAGGAGTGGAAGTGGTATGAAATGGATAAATTACCTCCAAATGATTCTCTGTTTGAGTTTTGTAAGCTATCTTTTGATTCTTATAAAACGGGCAGGACGTACTATTCTTCAGAGAAGGACATTTAATCAAGAATAGGCAGACTTTATCTTAAAATTCAGTATAGACAAGTATGCAAAGCCGTGTTTTGATGCGATATCCACCTTTTCGCACTGGTTCAAATGCGAGATAATATTACCAGCATGAAAGAAGAAATATCAATGAGTGAATCGCATGATGTGCACGTTGCTTCCGCTCCAAATTTGATGGAGGACCCTGCTGAAGCAAACATTTGCATCTCTTGCCAATAGCTTTTTCAAAACCATCCCCCACATAATATGTGGGGGATGGTTTTGTTTGTGATTTGTATAAAAAACGTCCCCCGTACCTTGCAGTACGGGGGATAGACCTCAGAACCAGACGCGAGACCGAGTCTCCAGTGATACCTCACTCTCCAACGGAGTACCAGTTCGTATGATCCCGTTCTCATCTAGGACGTCCACTGTGATTTTAGCAAGTGGACGAGCCTTGCCGGGGCCAGTTATGATGACACCGACTCCTTGCATGTTGTTGCCATTACTCTCGTTTATGAGTTCTGAGGTGATGCCGTGCGCTTTGGCAAAAAAGTAGGCTGACATCAGATCAGGGAAGTAGCCGACGTAGGCCTCCTCGGCATCCTTGCGAGGTTGCAGATAATAAATTCGGTACCACGTGGCAGTGGCTCCGGCCGCACACTCTGCCGTTCGCGCTGTTGAACCAGACATCTCATATCTCCTTGTCGGTATGATTTTGCAAATACTCCAGAAATATTATAACACATAAACTGAAACATGCAAATAAGACTACGTATACCATTTTGATATCATTGAATGATGAAAGTTATCTTAATGCACGGAAAACATGCTGACCCAACACAGAAATGGTATCCATGGCTTGCTAGTGAAATGGGGAAGCGGGGCATTGAATTTATTGCGCCTGCTCTGCCGCATACAGATGAGCCAGTCTTTGAAGAATGGCTATCGGAAATTGATAAGTGTAATCCAGATCAAGACACAATCATGGTTGGACATTCACGTGGTGGTGTCGCTGTATTGCGCTGGCTTGAAAGACAACCTGAAAATATAAAAGTTAAGAAAGTTATTTTAGTTGCGACAAATGGCGGAAAAATTGAAGGAAGTAAAATCGCTCAAAAATCAAATCCAGGCTTCTATACGGATAGGGGATATGACTTTGAACGCATTAAATCGCATTGGGACTCTTTTGTGGTTCTACATTCAAATGATGACAATGTCGTTCCATTCAGCGCAGGAGTTGAAAATGCAAAGGGTTTAAATGCAAAGATATTAGAGTTTACAGATCGCGGACACTTCGGCGACAACATTAATTCAATCTCGGAGTTACTTGAAGCGCTTCAGTAGGCCTATTCTTAGAGGGGAGGGCCTATATATAAAATATAAGTATGTCGCACAATATATCTTTGCGGTAATGCTCCTATAGAGACTCTAGGATAGGCACTCCCCCGCCATTATTTCAAAATTTTGTTTGTAACTTCAAATTTATTATTTATATTTCTTTTCTTATTCAAGCAGACTCTCCCACCACCCAGAAGTAAAATGCATAAATGCGTACAACGGTACGTAAATTGGGATCAACAATATAAAAAGTATTAGTTTTGGTTTTAACATTTATTTTGCCAGCCTGTTTACCGTTTTGGTATTCAGACTCGTTAAATTAGCTTCAAAATCAGCTTTGTGAGTCAACCCAACCCTTTAGGATGTCAAATCCGGCTGTTATTGCATGCCAAATGACTCCAACTATAATCTCATTCCAGACATATAAGAAAGGCTCTTTGATGATACTGGTCCAGATGAGGAGCACAAATCTCTTTATATAATCCCAGACTTCCATTACATCCGGCGATTTGATGAAATCAATTACATTCCAGTTGAAAAAATATTTCAAAAGCGCGAGCGCAATCACAAGTGCAATGATTGCGCTTATGAAGCCCTGAGAATGTTTTTTCGCACTATCATTCATGTGTTTTGATCAGTGCTTTGGTATTTTAGTTGATTGGAGGCAAGTAAGCAAGTGGGTCCAAATACGCTTGAGAACTAACAACAGGGATTGAAACCTGTTTGCAGAACTTGCTTTGAGAATATTTTTGAATAGAAACTCCTTGACTCGCATATAGACCCAAGTGCAAATGTGGTCCTGTGGAATATCCTGAACCAAAGCTTCCCGGCTGACCGCCAGAGAGTCCTATTACTTGTCCGCCATTCACACTTTGCCCTAAGGCAACTTTAGTGAGAGATAAGTGGGCATAGAAGCTGGAAAGGCCGTTTGGATGCTTCACAAGGACCCATCGGCCGTAGGAGTAGCATCCGGCTTGCTCGTCTGTATTGCCAGTCCCCTCCACTACCCCACCCAAAACAGCTTTTACTGGAGTGCCTGTTGTTGCCCTGAAATCAGCTCCATTATGAGTACCTGAAACATAGAGTCGCTTGGAATCCACAGTTTTTCCAAATCTCTGCGTAATCGTTACGCTATCAAGCGGCCATTGCAGAACTCCCAAGCGTTCTGTTGGCAATTTTGACTTATCAATGGCGATTTGAAGCTGTGATTCATATAGATAGAGTTCTTGCTCAAATTTCTTGCCAAGTTCAATATTTCTTTCAAGCATCTTCTTGTATTCTGCTTCTTTGCTCTGTGTTTGGGTAAGTAGAGTGGTTTTGGCTTTCTTATTTTGTTCCACTACCACTTTTTGGTCAGATAGATCGCCTTTGAAGGAAACCAGCTCTACCTTCTTTGTTTCATTCTCTGTTTTCTTTTCTTGAAGCTCACTTTTGACTATTCGCAGGTCGCGAGTAAATCCTCGGATAGATTCCTGGAAACGCTTGAGGGTCTCTACCGAATTCCAAAGCTCGTTGATATCCTCGTATTGAAGAACCGCAGTTACCAGTGATTGGTCGTCTGCAATCTCAAGTCCGCGAATTGTTTCAGCAATAGCTTTTTTGTTGTTTTCAATCTGTGTTTCTCTGTCAATAATCTCTATAGCTAGTTTTTTTATTGAAAGCTCTGTTGATCCAATTTTTGTCTGCGTCACCTTTATATCATTTTGAAGTTTCTTCTGTGTGGTATCTAAACTTTTGACAGCCGACTGCAGGGTTTTCGCCTGCTTGTTAGTCTCTAGAATTTGCGCCTCTAAAATCTTATTTTCCGCATCCAATCGTTCTTTTTCAAGACGTTTTTTTTCAATTTCTCTCTGAAGCTCCTCTACAGACAAGGCCTGAGCTTGTACTTGATCAAATACAACGCTAGGTAAGAAACATAGTGTCAATAAAATAATGAGAGCAAATTTCCGCATTTTTATTATAAAAGTTTTTTCAGTGCTTCATTTAGTCGCAGAATTGTTTCTTCTCTACCTAAGATATAGGAGAGTGTAAATGGGTCAGGAGATTTCTCCTTTCCCGAGAGAGCATATCTAACAGGCCAAAGCACATTACCCCTCCCCTCTTTTTCAGCGTAATCCCAGATAGCGTTTTTTATATCCTCAGCATTCCAGTTATCGTCACTGATTTCCTTAAAAAGTGAAATGGCTTCACCTATGTGACGTGAAATGGTACCTAGATCTTTCTCATTTTTCCACAGTAACTTGGTGGCCTCATATTGAGGTTTTTCAAAAAGGTAGTCTAAATCGCCATTTTCAGTCATTTGAGCTACATCCTGCCACACCGTAATACGCTCAAAAATGCTTTTATAGCTTCGTTTTAGGACACTTTCATCTATTTCCCAGCCCTTTTCCTTAAACCTAGAGGAAGCTCTGATTTGGGCTCCAATCTCCCTCAAAACCACCTCCTCAGGAAGCCTTTTCATGTGTTCCTTATTTACCCACTTGAGCTTCTCTTCATCAAAAATTGCTCCGCTTTTTTGGACTTTTGAGAGATCAAAACTCTCAATGAGCTCATCCGTGGAAAATATTTCTTGGTCTGTGCCGGGATTCCATCCAAGCAGAGCAAGATAATTAACTACTGCCTCAGGAAGATATCCTTTTTCTTTGTAATACCGGAGTGAAACAGCCTCTCCATGCTTGCGCTTAGAGAGCTTGGATCTGTCCTTTGCCAGTATTAGTGGTAAGTGCGCGTAAATAGGTCTTTTTGCTCCGATTGCGTCCTGAATCAGTATTTGTCTGGGAGTATTTGATACATGATCTTCACCACGAATAATATGAGTAACGCCGATCTCATGATCATCTATCACTACCGCCAAATGATAAAGAGGTTTATTTATATTTCGCGCAATAACAAAATCTTTTAGTTCAGATGTGTCAAAAGTCACGTCACCACGAATCAAATCATTAAATGTGATTTGAGAATTTGGATTTTTGAACCTTACCACTTCCTTATTCTCACCCTCTGCTTCCTGCGAAACGTATGCGTAGCCGTCGGCAATAAGTTTCTTCAAATATTTTTGATAGATTTCAGTGCGTTCTGACTGGTGCCAAAGCTCTCCATCTCTTTTAATTCCAAGCCACTCTAGGCTTTCAAGCATATTCTCCTCATACTCCTTCTTAGATCTGGTCTTGTCAGTGTCTTCAACTCTGACGATAAAATCTCCGCCGTTTCTTTTAGCAAATAAATAGTTGAACAATGCAGTTCGTGTATTTCCAAGGTGAAGTAAACCAGTTGGTGATGGCGGAAATCTAGTAACAATTTTTTTTGAACTTTTCTCTTGCATTGGATTTTAAACTTCACACTAGCTGCTTTTAAGTCTCGTGTCTAAGCGCAATCTTCACGAGTTCTTCCGCAATTTGTTTTCCAGCGTCCTTACGTACAGATGACACGGAGCTCGCCTTCATTTTTTCGTAAATCGCTTTGTCTGCCAATATGCGATTGATTTCCGCGTTCAAAATGTTTCCGGTTAGATTGGCTTCCTCTATTACAATTGCCGCGCCAGTACGGGCATAGGCGTAAGCGTTTTTGATTTGATCATGGCTTACTTTCTCCGAAATTGGAATGATAATGGCGGGCACTCCCCAAGCTGCAATTTCAAAAATGGTAGATCCTGCCCTTGAAATTACCAAATCAGCCGCTCCAGAAGCGCTACGTAGAGTTAGTTTATCCAAATAAGCGTATGGTTTGTACCTGTTTCTATATTGAGAATTCACAAGCACCGCATCTACAATTTTTTTTGTTTCCTCTAAGTTGTCCTTTCCGATCTGATGTATGACTTGATATTTTTCAAGCAGGCTTGGCAGGGCCTCCATTATCACGTCATTAATGTTCCTTGAGCCAAGTGAGCCACCAATAATAAAGATAGTCTTTAGATTTGCATCAAGGCCAAGGTACTCATGCGCATTTGTGATCAGAGGCATGAAGAGCTCCTTGCGAATTGGATTACCTGTGAGAGCCACTCTGTCCTTGGGGAAAAATTGGGCAGCTTCTGGATAAGATACAGCTATTCGTTCCGCAAACTTGCCTGCCCACTTGTTTACTCTCCCCGGTACAGCGTCAGATTCATGGATGACAACAGGTATTCGCAATAGTCGCGCGGCAAAAAGCGCTGGAAAGCTTGCGTAACCGCCTTTGCCAAAAACTACATCAGGATAAATCAGGAATATTTCCCATAGTGAACGGATCACTCCCCAACCAGTCTTAAATAGGTCAAAAAAATTTAAAATGGAAAAGTATCTGCGGATTTTTCCTGCGTAATTCTTTTTGTAGATTAAATGATTATTGAAAAGCTCTCCCGCATCAAATGGTGTGGGTGACATATAATAAAGCTCGACATCAGCGAGCTTGTTTTGCTCCTTTATATTATTTACCTCCTGCGCAACAGAAATAATCGGGTAAAAATGACCTCCAGTTCCGCCCCCAGTGAATAGAATTTTCATTTAATGTTTTTTGGCTTTGATCGGGCCTGCTTGCCGACGAACAGGACTTCTAACGTGATTTGTCCTTTTATAATTTATCTCGCCTTTTTTGAGACGTTAAGCACAATACCCATAAGACCCAAGGTGATAAACAGAGCCGTGCCGCCGTGGCTTACGAAAGGCAGTGGAATGCCTGTAAGCGGCAAGACTCCAAGCATAGCGCCAATATTAACAAAAGCCTGCGACACAATGAGTATAACAATTCCGACGATAAGCAGTCTACCGAAGGAGTCGTCAGTACGAGTGGCTATTTTCATGCCTCTAAGTGTAAAATACAAGAACAAAATAATCAGAAACATCGCTCCTATAAACCCGAATTCTTCTGCGGCTACGGCGAATATGGAGTCTCCAATTGGTTCAGGAAGAAAATTAAATTTTTGAATGCTTTGTCCAAACCCTCTTCCCGAGAATCCTCCAGAACCAATGGCGATTAGAGACTGTTGGATTTGATAACCTGAAGTGAGTTCGTTGTTAGTTGGATTTACATATGTAAGAAGCCTCTGTTTAACGTAAGGTCTGAATGCGGCTATGAGTAGAAGGCCAAGCACGGATACAATAGCCACCACCAAAATATGCCTCCACTTCCCTCCCGCAGATAGAAACATGGCAAAACCTGAAATCATAATGACAGCAAAAGTATCAGTATCCGGCTGATTCAGGAGGATAAACCCGACTAATCCCAAAATGACAAGAAGCGGAATAAGTCCATACTTTAATGTCGTAATTTTCTCTCTTATTCCAGATAGCCAAGTCGCCACGTAAATAATGAAGGCGCCTTTTAGGAATTCAGATGGCTGTAAAGAGAACCCCCCAATTGATAGCCAACGTTTGGCTCCCGCGTGCTCAAATCCAAGCGGAGTAAAGACTAAAGCTGTGAGTATGAGAGTTAGTCCGAATAGGTAGAAAGAATATTTTCTCCAAAATTTATAAGGTATTCTCGATGAGATTATTAGAGCTAGAGTGCCGCCAAAAAGACCAAAAAATGTCTGTGAGAAAGCGACATTTGAATACTTGTCTCCGACTTTTGCCAATAGGCCAAGCGAGGCTGAACTAAATATGAAAAAGCCGAAAACTATTAAAACTATGACCGATATCAAAAACGGTTTGTCCACAACTTTTCGCATTGTCTATGATTATAGCACTAGAAAAAAGCACTTTATGGGTGTACTACCCCACCAGCGCTAAGACGACACCTAAGATTGCAAAAATAACCCCTATAATCCAATACCTCATTGTCACTTTGTATGAAGGCCAGCCTATTACCTCAAAATGATGGTGAATAGGAGCCACAAGAAACACTTTTTTATTGCGATATTTTTTTGATAAAACTTGAATTACCACTGAAAGAGTCGTGATTACCAATGGCATTGCAATAACTGGAAGAACTATTATTCCGTATCCCCCACCAAGTGTGTCTGTCATAAATGCCACTACTCCCAGAGTCATTGTAAGCCCCATAGTGCCCGTCTCTGACATATAAAATCTTGCGGGTGGAATGTTGAACCACAAAAAAGAAAGAATTCCTCCGACGACAGTCAAGCAAAAAGCAGCTAGGTCAATTTGCTGTTGATAAAAAGCAATGCCTGCGTATGCCGCAAACATTGTCGCGAAGACTCCACCCGCGAGCCCATCCAAACCGTCTATCACTCCCCCCGAATAGAGAGCCATCAAGATTAGAGCGAAGAAAGGTATAAATAAATATCCAAGAGGCAGAAACAGATCGCCGGGAAGTCCAATTACTGAAACGTCCAATTTAAAATAAAACCAAGAACCTGCTATTAGTCCAAGTAAAGCTACAATAATCAATCTCTTTTTAAGTGAAAGCCCTCCAGCCATATTGTCTCCTGTACCTCGCACTTCCAGTAAATCATCCGACAATCCAAAAGAAGCGCCTAAAATTAGCATGAACAAAGGTAACCAAGTCTGATTTCGACTAATAAAATCAAGCTTGACTGCAATCTCCGATGGTAAAAATTGAGCAGCAATCCAAATAATCAAAGCGGACAAAAATACTGAAATCCAGATAATCATGCCCCCCATTCTAGGCGTATTGACCTCTCTCTCTTTATGAAGTTCATTAAAGATGGGAGTGCTGTTTCCCGCAAGATCAACTTTCCCCGCCTTCTTCTTCCACATCTTATTTCGGTATAGGAAGTCCGATATAACGGGAGTTATCCCTATTCCTACTATAAAGGAGAGGACTGCTGGCAAGGCGACTTTTACAATGTCGGCAATTATCATTACTTAATATTACTTAAACTTTCATCTAAAGACTACTCTTCCAGCGCTATAGCTTCAAGCGCTTTTCTAGTCAAAAGTTCTACGTCATTAAATCTACCGTCATAGCTTGAGCCCAAGACTAGCACGGCTATAGGTCTAGCGAGTCCGGGGTCAAATATGATAGTAAGGTTTCCGCCAGCAATTTCCGTATAGCCAGTCTTGGATCCAATAATATTCGGTATTGAATTGATTCCAATATTTGTGTTAGTCGCTTTATGATTTAGATTATTCAGAGATTTTAAATATACAGTTTTGTAACGAGTTGCTTCAAATACTTCTGGATGATTTTTCAATGCGTACTCAAGAAGAATTATAAAATCTCTTGCTGAAGAATATCCTCCAGTTTTGTCAGTATCTACATCGAGCCCTGTAACGTTTATGAAATTCGCTTTAGTCATTCCGATTTCCTTAGCTTTAGCATTCATCTTCCTTACAAACTCTTCTAAGCTCAGATTTAGATCCGGGTCTCTTAGCAAGGTCTGTCCAGCTGTAGCCGCAATCGCCGCTGCTGCGTCATTTGAAGAGGAGACAAGAGAGAGGTCAAGCAAATCTCTTAACTTCCATTTTTCATCTTTATACAGGCCGGAATCTCCCTCCTCGCTCAAAAATTCCGCATTAATATCCACAACGGAAAATTTGGGCAAAAGATCAAGAGCTGTAACTGCCGTCATAATCTTGGTAAGCGAGGCCAGTGGCAGACTTTCGTCCGCGTTCTTTTCAAAAAAAACTTTAGAGCGCTTTATGTCATACACCATCGCGGCCTTTGCCTCAAGAGCAATGTTTTCAAACGGGTCTATCTTTGCCAAAACGGCGCTAGGGGCAGAATCATACTTCCTGCTATTTTTTGTTGTGTATAGAGAGACTAGCGAAATCAGAGCGAGAATTAGCAACAAAAAAACGCCAAGATTTATAAGCCTTCTGTCATCAAGCGTATTAAACTGTTCTGTGAAATTATTTTCCGTCACTTTCCGAAATCTCCTTAACACTCTCGTTTTTACTAAACTCCTCAAATTCTCTTAATACATTCTCATATTCTGGCAAGTCCTCAAGCTTATTTATACCCATGTATGAAAGCAGTTCAATTGTCGGTTTATATGAATAGCCTCTGATTCCTCCTTTCTCCACTCTTTCTAGCAGTCCTCTAATCATAAGGTTGCGAATAATGAATGCGGAATTTACCCCTCTAATATAATCAATTTCCTTTTTTGACACCTCTTTTTTATAAAGGACAATTGAAAGTGTCTCAAGTCCGGCTTTTCCCAGATCTCTCGCAAGCTCCTCTTTTGTCAGCTGTTCAATCAATGCGCTTGAATCAGCTGAAGTGCCTAGCATGACCGAATCTCCTTCAGTGACAAGCGTAACCCCTCGCCCGATTAAACTACTCTGCAGTGATTGCAGAGCTTCATTAACCCTAGAAATATCCTCATTGAGTATTTCGGCCAGTTTTTTCCTTTTTACTGGTTCTCCTTTGAAAAATAATATTGCTTCTATATTTGCTTCAAGGTTCATATTTCTAGTATTTCGGTACTCCTAATGCTTTTGTCTCAATATCTATATCTTCGTATATTGAAGATTGAGAAACATCAATAATACCCTGTTTTACCAACTCAAGCATTGCAAGGAAGCTTACTATGATATTCACTTTATCTTCTTTATTAGCGTGATGTGTCGCTCCACTCCCCCCTTTGCTCCCATGAGTTTTTGCAAAATCTGCAAAACTAAGTTTTAGATTTTGACTGACTCGCTCATGTAGACGTTCAATCATGTCTTCAAGAGAGATAATCTTTTGCACTATGACTTTAGGAAGCTTCTCCTTTTTTGGGAGGCTATCAATCACTCTCCTTGCCGCTTCCAAAGCTCTATCGGGAGTTATCTCCTCTGTAGGCGAAAATATTACAGAAAAATTTCTTGATGGATTTTTTGCAAAAATAATCTTTTTCCCAAAAATCTGACTAAGACCGACTGAGAGTTCCTTGAATCTCTTGTACTGCTTAAGTCTAACTTCCAAATCCTCAATACTAGCGTTCTCCTCTTCTGTTAAGGACAGTGTCGGCAGTAGAGATTTTGATTTTATGAGTAGCAGTGTAGAAGCGATTAAAATAAAATGTGCGGTTTGAGCCACAGGGAATGACTCGTGGCTCTTGATGTAATTAATAAAGTCATCCGCGACCTTTGCCAAGGAAATATCGTTTATAAGAAGTTTTCTCTTTTCAATAAGTGAAAGCAAGAGATCAAGCGGTCCCTCAAAAGTTTCTGTCTTTATTTTAAATTCTCTTGAATCAGTCACCTTAACTTATGAACCTTTACGACTAACAAACTTCTAACTGGCTATGGATTAAGCCTCTTAACATCTCTTGGCAGGTATGTGGCTTCACGAACATTTGGAAGGTCCAACATTTTCATTATGAATCGCCCTGGGCCAATGCCCGCTCCGCCATGTGGAGGGCAACCGAATCTGAAAAAGTTTACATAGTCCTTCAACGCCTCCAAGTCCATTCCCTTCTCTTTTGCCTGTCTTTCAAGGATTTCTGGCCTGTGTTCTCTTTGTGCGAGTGTTGTCACTTCAAGCCCTCTGTATATTAAGTCCGCTCTGCGAGAGTAATCAGGATTATCGGGGTGCCTCATGTGATAAAAGGCCGATTTAGATTTGTGATAATCAGTCAGAAAGACAAACTCATGTCCGTGTTCTTTTAGGACATATTCACTCAAAGCTCTTTCTTCTTCAGGCGATACGTCATGCTCTTCCGGTGAAGCAATACCAAGTCCAGCTAAAATTTTCTTCGCTTCAACCATTGAAATCCTTGGGAAAGGTCTTTTTGGAATAGTGATATCCAAGTTTGGAAAAACCGATTTAACCGCCTCAAATCCCGAAACTATCATTCCTTCTTCAAAATCCACGACATCGTGGTGACTTTCAATAAATCCAACCTCAAAGTCCCATCCTGTAAATTCTGTAAGATGTCGGGTGGTAAATGAAAGCTCGGCTCTAAATACCGGCCCTGTCATGAAGACTCTCTCAAAGCCGGAGGCAATAGCCATCTGCTTGTAGAACTGAGGTGACTGGGCAAGGTATGCCTTTTTATCAAAATAATTAACTTCAAACACTTCTGCTCCTGTCTCCGATGGAGTGCTCATAAAATATGGCGCGTAAAGCTGTGTGAAGCCGTTTTCAGACCAGTATGTTCTCCATCCTTTTTCAAACTCAGTCCAGACTTTGAAGATTTCCGCCTTCTCTGGTTTTCTAAGATCAATCCATCTGTAATCAAAACGTATGGGGGCATCCGTTTCTTCCCCGCCCTTTTTGGCATCTACTGGGATTGGCAATACTGGATCTGCCGATGAGAGTATTTCTACATTATCAACTTGAACTTCTACGCCGCCCGGAGCATTTTTTTCTTCCTTCACTACGCCAGTCACTCTAATCACTGATTCAAGTGACATGTCTTTCACCAAATCAAATGCTTGGCTGTCTTTCATCACCACGCACTGTATCGTTCCAGATATATCACGAAGTATCACAAAAATTATTTTGCTCTGGACTCTGATTGCGTGCGCAAAACCTTGAAAAGTTTGGCTCTCGCCTGTGTGCATATTTGCGTCCTTTGTATGAATTGCCTTTAACATCTTGTTATTTATCCAAGGTTACTCCCACTTTCATCCGCACATCAGCCATTTTTTCACTTGCCCTCTCCTTGGCCTTTTTCGCTCCTTTTCTCAAGATTTCAATGACTGAAGGAATATCTTTTTCTAGACTGGCTCTCCTCTCTCTAATTGGCGTTACAAATTTTACAATGTTTTTGATTAAAATCTCTTTTGACTCCTTGTATCCAATTCCGCCAGCTTCATATTTGTCTCTCAGTTCTCCAAATTCCGGCCCTTCTGTGAATAATTTGTGTAGAGCAAAGACATTATCAGTCTCAGGATCCTTGGGGTCTTCTACACCCTTTGAATCTGTTGGAATTTTCATTACGGCATCGGCGATTTCCTCATCGGAGGCAAAGAGTCCAATAGTGTTTTTATGGCTCTTGCTCATCTTTTGACCGTCTGTTCCTGGCACTGTTTTTACAGATTCTAAGATTAGCGCCTCAGGCAGTTTAAATGTCTCTCCAAAGATTCTATTGAACTTTTCCGCTGTGTCGCGAGTGATCTCTATATGTTGCTTTTGATCCTGTCCCACAGGCACTACATCCGGGTCATAGAGCAGAATATCTGCGGCCATGAGCATCGGATAATTGAAAGTTCCCACACTCACTTCCTTGCCGCGACTCTCAGCGTCCTTAAAGGCATGAGCTCTCTCAAGGTATGGCACAGTTGTGATTGCTTCAAATATCCATGACAGCTCTGTGTGCTCTGAAATGGCTGATTGCTGGAAGATCGTACTCTTTACAGGGTCAATACCTATAGCGAGATAATCCAACGCAAGGTCCAATATTAACCCCTTCATTTCCTTGCCGTTTTGGACAAAATTTAGCGCGTGATAGTCCGCAATCATAAAAAAGCACTCATAGTCATTCTGTAAATCAACAAATTGCTTCATGGCTCCAAAATAATTGCCAATATGCGGTCTTCCGGTCGGTTTTACGCCAGAAAGCAGTATTTTTGCGTCGTTCATGTGCTTATCATACCAAAACTCACTAGTTTATGAAACGCCACGCTGTCTTTTGCTTATTCGCCTATTCGCGCAAATTAGACCAGATAGTGATGGGATAAATGCTCTGTGATCAGGGAGATTGTAACTCTGTTAGTTTTTTGCTGGGAGCTCTATGTGAAAGGTGGAGCCCTTGCCTTTACCCTCGGATTCAATCCAGATTTGGCCTCTATGGGCTTCTATCATTTGCTTCGCGACATACAATCCAAGCCCTGTTCCGGTTACATTTGTTTTGGAGGCGTCTTTTGCTCTACCAAACATAGAAAAGAGCTTGGGTATTACGTCGGGCTCAATTCCCACCCCAGTATCGCTCACGGTAATATTCACGGTGCTTTTTGTTCTGGAGACCTTCACATCAATTGATCCACTCGGAGTGTACTTGATTGCATTATCTACAATATTCCCTATTACCTGCTTGATCTTGCCCTGGTCAGCATAAACTCTATAGTCGTGCTTAACGTCAGCATCAAAAGTAAATTTAAGTCCCTTTTGTTCAACATTTGGTCTAAGTTCCGCCACAGTCTCTTCAACGAGCTTTCTGACATCAAAATCAGACATCTCATACTTCATTCTCCCCTGCTCTATTCGGGACACATCAAGAAATTCGTTAACAATGACTATGAGACTTTGCGCCGACTTATCAAGTGTTTCAATCACACCTTTGATTTTTTCGGGCATTTCGCCGAAGTCTCCTTCAAGCGCCATTGATGTGTACCCTTTGATTGCTGTAAGAGGAGACCTAATTTGGTGGCTTGCAAAGGAGAGAAACTGCGATTTCATTTGGTCAAGCTCACGAAGTCTTGCATTTGCCTTCTCCAAATCTAGCGCTAGTTTTTCTATGTGTTCTCTTTGCTCAACTTCCCTTTTAACGCTCTTAATCAAGAGGTAACCGAGTGCAGTAAATAAAATTAAGGTAATTACTACGACGTTTCGCACAGTGTCAATGTCCTGAATAAATAAAATCGCAAGAGTCAGCAACCAAATAGCAACCACTAAAAGCTGGCTAGAAATCAGTTTTATGTTAAAAAGATGGTATCTTGCAACTAGATATGAAAGCATCGCAACAAAAATTGGAATTCCAAAGAGCCCATATTGGCCAATTTCCCAATTGACCAGAAGACTTCCTACAACATTTCCCATTGCGAATGAAAAGAGAAAAAAGACAGCACCGCTAGTCATCAATGCTATCTTATTTCTTTCTGATTTATTATGTGTCTGAAAGAATCGTCTAAAGCCAAAACCTAGGATCCACGCAGCAAATATTCCCTCTACTGCATAGCTATAGTAAGGCAGTGGTCCTTCTATGGCTTCTCTCCAACAATTAGTTAAGTCGTAATAACTCAGATTTAGATTGGTCCAGGTAAGAATGACTGTTGGAGAGAGTAATACAAAGACGAGCAATTTTTGTTTAAACAGGATGTCTTTGTTGTCAATAAATGCATACATGAAAAACAGAATCCCAGCATAAATCATCGGCTCAATCATATTTATGATGGACCAGAAGAACATAGTGAATGCAGGTTTTTCAGTTGCCCACAAAATCAAGTCAAAATAGAGCCAGACACATAGGAGGATGGTAGTCATCAAAAACCATCTAGTCGCAAGAGATTTCGAATTTTTAGAAAAAATAAAAAATGCTAACAAAAGGGAAACTACTAGTGGTAATAAGTGAGAGTAATAAATCAGATTACCAAACACGTTATCTGAAAAAACTAGAAGACGTGATGTGTCCCACTCGCATAATTCAATGTATTCAGCGACGGTTCTCATTTGATAATTATTTATTCCTCAAGTAGCGATTCTTGAAAAAGTTGCTCGTCAGTTTCGTAAGATATATCTTCCAAGACTATATATCTGTAATAGGTTGCTACTGTTGATATCATAATTAACAAAGCAAAGAAAACTGTTAATATTTGTGATTTTTTGTCCATTTACTGAATGCTAAATACTCCATACTATTATACATCCTTTTTATTTCTCTTTGAGTACACTTTTTTGAAATAAGCTGGAATATAAGGAATTGCACTAAACTGTTCTGGTGTCAGAAATTCAATAGACCTGATAATTTTTCTGCAATTACGCTCTCCGCATGAACAGGACATTTCCCATCGCTCATCTCCTTCGATGGTAGAATAATCTACAGTAATTTCTTCTCCCTCCTTTATATTTCTCGTGGAGATTATTGTGAGGCCTCGCATTCCTGCATTTGGATTACAGGAGTGATTAAGAAATTTGTGAGGTCTTAGAGGATCAATCCAAATGTTTTTTTTCACCCCCACCCAGTCTGGATTGGATAGGGCGTCCTTTTTATTTCTATTTATCTTAAACTTGAGTGGGCCTAAGATACGAGTAATAACTGATCCTTTAGGAATATTCTCACCTGCAATCAAACCTCGCCCTTCAATCCCACTGTTTCCGACGTAAAAATGTTTCATTTGAACCTAAGCTAGTTTATTATTGAAATTACGACCTATCTTACGATAATCGAGCGCAAATAAAAACATCAAGATGTGTAAAACAAGGAAAGTTACGGGGTATAACATGTCTTCCCATTTTTCCCACCTTATAAATACAGCTATAAGCATCATGGCGTATGCTAATGACCACAGTAGCCATGGAAGGGCATGCTCTGCAATAGGATTTTTCCAAGTATTTATATAGATAGGGATAAATGAAATAATTGCTGTAACAATGAGCAGTGTGTTTGCAACAAAGGGAGAAGACGTTAAAAACCAAACAATGATTATTATGAAATCTGTAATTATCAAACCCCACTCAAATTTGGTAGGACGCGAAAAATGTCCTTTGTATGTAGATGCAATAAAAAATGCAATGGCAGATAGAGCACAGACTATTGGTAGTATATTTTTTATCCAATCATCGCTGACATAGATATAGGAAATTGATTCAAGAGCTGCGCCAAATGCCCAAATTCCCCAGCTTGCGGAATTTGGTTTGATGTGCCCAGAAAAAACCTTCTTGAAATACTCTACATAGCCAGAAAGTTGTAGCACGCCAGAAAGTGTGCCGAAGAATATCGCTA